>CP062007.1:3340000-3630376 GCA_022749295.1 Flavobacteriaceae bacterium GSB9 | reverse complement strand
CCTAACCATAATAACTATGAATTATTTTTTATAAATAAAGATTCCTTCAAAGACATCCCTGACAAAACGAATAATTTAGTTCAATCAAATGATTTAAAAGGAATTAAACAACAACTCGAATCTGATGAAATTAAATTTGATAAATTAATTGAATTTATTGATTTAAGATTTGAGACTGCACTTAAGAGAGGTGAATTAAAAACAACTATTGTAAACTTGACATCATTAATTTTTAGCCTAGCGAATGATAATGAATTGAGAAGTCAGGTAGAAGATTACATTTATAAATCAAGTAAGTTTTTAGGCGGTTTCAGGAGTTTTATAAGTTCCCCAAAACGGAACAATATTTTATCATTGATTGATTCAGAGATTACTTTAGAATTTATCAAAAAACACCCAAAATTATCCGATAACATCTTAAAAAATCTTTATAATGATATAAATAATAATGAGGATAGTCAAGAATTAATACTTGAATTTATTGATATATTTAAAACTGAACCCAACAAGTTAAAAGGTGTTTCTGCAACATTTTCAAAATATTTATCAAATGACACAAACTTCACTGATAAAGCTAAAGAGCTATTGACAGATAGAACTGTAATAGAAAATTTAATCGAAAGTTCACTTATTGATGAATATGTAAATAAAATTGAAAATAACATTGAGAATCAAGATTCTAATCAAAAATTAGAACTCATAACTCTGTATGATGAGATAATCGGTTTATCAGATACTCAAATAAACAATATCATAAATAAAATCATTCCATTTATAAATGCAATAAATGATTTGGTAAAAACACCTTTTTGGTTAACCAAATTGAATCCATTTATAGTAAGTGTAAAAGACACGAAAATAAGAACAGATTTGTATAACCTTATTAATGGAAAACAAAGTTGGCTATGGCAACAATACAATTCACAATGGAATAAAGAAAATTATCAAAACACATTAAAGATTTTTCTTAATACAATTACAGAGCTTTATTGTATTACTGACCAGCCAACTCATAAGAATAATTTATTCTCTTGGTTAAATCAATATTATTCAAAGAACGAATCACAAGAATTAATTGTTTTTACAAACAAACTCTTTCAATATATCATTTCTAAATTCAAAACGTATAATTGGCCATTTGTAGAGAATATAATCAATAGATTTAATCAAGTCACAGATTGGAATACAAAAAAGGAAATCTCAAACACATTACAATTAATGCTTGAAAAAACAAATGCGGAGAAAGGTTTAACAGAACAACAAATTCAGTCAATTTATACAAGCTATATAAATCTAATTAACGAAGATAATGAAGAGGAAATAATACAATGGATTTCAGAATCTCTTGCAAATAGTGTTCTCGCTAAGGATTTTGAAGAAGTAATATCTAAACAAAGTGATAGTAAAAAATTTGATTTACTAAAGCTACTAATGAAATTAGATAAAAACGTATTAATTGAAAATATCATTACAGCTATTCTTAAAGATATTGAATGTGATAAAATAAATGATGTCTTTGAAAAAATTGAGGAGGAAAAGGTCAGTAAGGATATTGTCATTAAGTCCATAAAATCTACTTTAAGAGGAATTGACCGTGAAGATTCCAATTTCGAATGTCTTATAGAATCATTTTCGAAATCAAGCTTTTCAGATAAGGTAATTCACAATTCAATTGCTGAAAAAATTAAAAATTTGTTGGCAAGAGATGAAAATGAAGAAATTCTTTTTGCTTTAAAAGTTATTGGCAATTTGGAAATTAGTGATTCTAGAAAGTTACAGGCAATTAAGACTCTGATACAAGATATTAATGAACAAAATTTTGAAGGAGAAGGCTTAAAATTAATAAAACAAATGAAATCTGAATATAAATAACGCTGTACAACAATGGCTATAAGTAATTGCTTATTCTCGCCTACTTCTGAAAATCCTCGCGGATTTTCAGTTTGGTATGTACTTGCAAAGTTATGTACTAACCCACGCAACTACTCATAGCCGAGCCGTTGTGTGTAATTTGAGAACATGAATAGAAAAAGAAAAATTATTCTGGCAATTTCCATAATAATCCTTGGATTTATAACATTTCGATTGTTTTTTATGAGTTACTATTATGACTTTTCGGAATACTTGACCCTTAAGGACAAAATTGTTTGGACGGAGAATAGAAAACTTAAATATTCTGACTTTAATTTTACTACAGACCCCGAATTAAAAGACCTTGACGCAAGAATAGGACTTCACTCTAGGTTTAATGTAAATGACCCGATTTTATTTAGGTCTCATACAGTTTTTGAGCCTAAAAACGCAAAAATATCTGATACAACTGACCCAAGAAATTTAAGAGTTGCTCAAGTTAAATTTGATTTACTTGAAACGTATCGGCGCAGAATGGAAAAAGAAGTTGATAGTTTTAGAAAATTGAGCGTAAAAGATTTAAAAGCATCCGATTTTGATAAAATGCATAGACGTTATTATTCTGATTTTAAAAAAGAATGGTTAAGTTATAATGATTCAATTTATAACATACGCACATTAGAACGTTTGGAAAAGAAAGTAAAAAATGAATTGAAATAAAAACTACACACAACACCGGCTATAGTTCATTGCTTCTGACTTTCCTCGCGGAAAGTCCTCGCAAATTTGCTATCTTCGGTTTACGGCGGAAAATCCTCGCGGATTTTCACGCAACGAAACCATAGCCAAACCGTTGGCAAACATTTAGAAATTCTCTATCATTGATGAAAAACGAAGTTTTAAAAGAAAAATTAGAGGAATTTATAAACTTATTTGAATCTGAAACGGAGGAAATAAAAAAGCAAATTCACTTTAATTCTACATTAAACATTATAAATCAGTTATTGAAATTCCACAACAACAAAGAATCGGAAAAATATAAATCTTTAATGGCTGATTATATTGATGAACTTAAAGTGACCGATTTACCAACTGGGAAAAAAACATCACTTGATTTGTATGGTAAATATGTGCTCAAAAGTGGTCAATTTTTGACTATAGAAAGAGATTTTAGAAATAATAATGGAAATCTAATAAAATATCTCGGATTTGGAATTGTCTTGGATTTATTGGTCTATTATTTCTTAAACTCAAGGCTTCCCTTTTATTTGCCAATTTTTACTTTGATTTTTACAATTTTGGGGGTTAGAAAAAAGAAAAAAATGATAACTGACAAAAAATCTTTTGGAATCGGATTCTAAAATAAAACGATTTGCCAACACCGTGTAAAAATAATTGCTAGGTCATTGCTCATCGGAAAGTCCTGCGGACTTTCCTTTCGTATTTTTCCTTTTGCTATCTTGAGGGCTTAACCACGCAACTATCTTTACACCAACCGTTGGGTGTAATTTGAAAACTCTTAAGACTTTGAATAAATCAAATGGAATCAGAATTTTTATTTATCTCGGATTTATTCTGATTATTGGATTTATTATCTCAAAAAGTATAAAAAAGGAAAATGACATTTCTGAAAATTACTCTTTCACTTTTGGAAAAATATATAAGAAAACTAAAAATTTGACAGACAGAAACTGTAGTTCAAATTACTATTATGAATTTTATTTTAATGGGATAAAATATAAAGGAGAAGATTGTGGACATGACTATTTTATAGTGAATGACAAATTATATTGCAAAGTAGAATTTTCAACTGCTGACCCAAATCAAAATAAAATGTATTTTCTGGACCTTTTTTTACAAAAAACTATAAATTATGAAAATAAAATTGATACGATTTACGAACCATTATCGGAAAATAAAGAAATAGCTGATAAAATTATAAATCTTAATTAAAAAAACTACACCCAACACCGGCTATAATTCATTGCTTCCGACTTTCCTCTCGGAAAGTCCTCGCAAATTTGCTATCTTCGGTTTACGGCGGAAAATCCTCGCGGATTTTCACGCAACGAAACCATAGCCAAACCGTTGTACACAATACGAAAAATGAAAATCGGAACTAAAATATTAATCCTTTTTCTGACTTTAAATCTGCTTTCTTGCAGAGGTTCAGCACAGGAAACTGAAACAAAAAAAACTACTACTGAATTTGATTTCTCATCAGTTGAAAAATTTCGAGAAACAAAACTTAAAGGTCTAATATTGAATGATTATGACAGCATATTTAGTCCTTCACAAAGGAAAGAACTGTCGAACATTATTTATGACTACAATATTGAAACAACCCGACAAATAGTTGTTGTAACAATTGATAGTATAAATCCATATTCTGACATACAAAAAATGGCAACGGATTTGGGAAAATATTGGGGAGTTGGAACAGCGGAAAAAGATAATGGACTGATAATTCTGCTTTGTAAACCTTGTCAGAAAATCGGAATTGCAACTGGATTTGGAACTGAACTCATTTTGACTGACCAAATTTGTAAAAATGTAATTGAACAGACCATCATTCCTGAATTTAAAAATGGAAACTTTTATGACGGAATTAAAAACGGAGTGGTTGAATTAATAGAAAAATGGAAATAAAAGTACTGTGTACAACACAGTATATAAAAAATTGCTAGTTTTATCCTAAACCAATGTTAGTTGCTCGTTTGCTAGCTTCTGATTTTCCTTCGGAAAATCCTCGCACGCAAACACGCAACTTTCCATATACATCAACGTTGCCAGTAATTTGAAAACCAGCCAATAATGTCAGTAAGTAATTATAGAAATAAAGTCAGTCAATTAAATTCTCAAATTGCGGATTTAATGAAAAAGCAGGTTGCTGAAAGGAAAAAAGAAGTTGATTTGAATTCTAAAATCAATGATTTATCTAAAAGAGTTTTTTCAACTAAGAGCCTTTCTACAGCTCAAAGTTATCAAAGACAAATAGACAGTAAATCAAAAGAATTAATACGTGTAAGTGCAAAAGTTGCTGACTTTGAAAAAAAGCTGGCTGATAAACGAAAAGAATTGTCTCGAAATCAAGATTATTTAACAAAAGCTATTGATAATGAAAATAAAAAAAGACAAAGTCAAGAATTAAGCTTTTTAAAGGAAAAAGAGAGAATTAATCGTTCGGAATTGAGTAACATACGGAATTTCAACTCTGAAATTCAACGTCAACAAAATATATTTGACAACTACCAAGTTCCAGAAAGTGAATTAGCAGATGACGATGTTGATTATTCTCTAAAAGAACTTACTGAACTTCACGACCGAATTAACTCTGTTTTGGAAAAGCTTGAGAAACTTGGGTTTGGACAAGAAATAATATTTGAAGAAATTGAGCAACTAAAAGGAAAAAGTAAAAAAATCAGTAAAAAAGATTTGAAAATGATGCTTATTGGAAAGATTGTAAGCTTTGGAATGGGAAAAATTGACACAGAATTGGCTGCTCAAATTTTTGAAGAAATTACGAATGTGGATTTAACTAAACTAATTGAATAAAAACTACTGGCAACACCGTATAAAAAAAATTGCTAGTTTAAGCTAAACCAAAGTTTGTTGCTCGTTTGCTAGCTTCTGATTTTCCTTCGGAAAATCCTCGCACACAAACACGCAACTTTTCTTATACCAAACGTTACCACACATTTGAGAAAAACAATCGTCATATCAATTATCTTCCTGACTTTATTAGTTGGATGCGGAACTTCAAAAAAAGTATTCCAAAATGAACGGGTTTTTAATTATGAAAATCTGAATCTGAATTACGCACCAGAACTTGAAAAAAGCCTGAAATCCGAAGATATTACTCGAACACATAAAGTTGGACTTGGAGAAAATATTTATCCGAATAAGGACAATTATGAACTTGAAATTTCTCGAGACTTTAAACGGATTATAAAACCGAACTTTTCACTTGAAGTTGGTTACTACTATACAAAAGACAGTACAATCCGAGTTACTACTTACGAGTGGAATGACTTAAAAAAGAAAAGTTTCAAAACGGAGAAACAAAATTTGAAAACAAAAAAAGCGTTTAAGAAAAAATTTACAGAACTGACTGAAATGCTAACTGAAAAGTACGGAGAACCAACCTTTACGGAAATGCAGTCTGAAAACCCAAAAGATGATGGAACTTATCGAGACGGAATAAAATGGCTGAATAAAAACGGAATGAATGCGTATTTATTTGCTTTTGGAAATCCTAAAGGTTCTTATAATCAAATAAGATTATCGATTTATCCGAATTAAAAACGTGTGGTAACACCGTGTATAATTCATTGCTAGTACTCGCCTACTTACGAAAATCCTCGCGGATTTTCTATTCGGTTTGTATTTGCTAATTTAGTTGCTGAAATACGCAACGAAATCATACACAAACACGTTACCACACATATGAAAAAAACATTACTCATTTTAATTTTATCAATTGCATTTACAAGTTGTGCAAAATCTCAATCCAATTTAAATTTATTCGCAGAGGAATTATGTAATTCGTTCAAGTCATCTGATTTGGATAAGCCGAAAGCTGAGCTTTTTAAATTAGTTCAAACTAAATCCAATGAAATTTATAAAAAATACCCTGAAGAGTTAAACTCACTAGTAAAAGAATTTAAGACTAAATACCCTAATAAAACTCAACAAGAAATTGCTTTATTTATCGGAGAGAAGATTTCATTACAAGCAATAAAAAAATGTCAAACTTTTCAAAAAATAACACAAAAAATATCTATTACAGAATCTAAAAAAGAAAATAAATCAGTTACCAACGTGGCTAACAAAATGTGTGAATTACTTAATAATAGTTCAGACAAAAGCTCGGCTACTCTAAATAAAATTGTAAATGACAAACTATTTAATCTTGTAATCCAAAATAAAAAATTAATAGAAGAAGAATATGGTAGTTTTAGCAGTTCTGAATATAAAAAGGACTTAAACAAAACTCTAATGAAAGAATGTGATATCTATTTCAAATTGACAATGGGTGAAAACTAAAAAATACGTGTGGTAACAATATATAACCGCAATTACGGCGGATTCGACTGCGTCCGAATCCACTCGGAATTGCTAAAACCTGTGCTAAACCGAAAAACAAAGTAATCTAAACCGATAACTGACGGTTATACAAACCGTTACCACACATTTAAGAAAAACCTTGAAAAACAAAACACTAACATTTTTAAATAAATACGGACTTATTCTTGGCGGAGTATTTATGATTTTGGTGAGCTTAATCATAATTAGAAATGGCTATTTGGATAAAAAAATAACGGAAAGGAATAAAACTGTTGATGTAAAAATCATCGACTGTTATGATAGTGGAAGAAGTAATTATTTCCTAAAATTTAAATTTAACGGAAAGACTTTTGTTAAACGTACTAAAGCAAAGTACTGTGAAGAAATTAAAGGTGCTGAAAACTTTAAATTACTGACCAACGAAAATAACGACCGATTCATTTTCCAAGATGAATATGAAACCGATAATGATTTTCTATACGGATTTATACTAATTGGGGTTGCGTCCATAATAATTATAAAAGCATACAAAACCTTGAAAAAACAAGAATAAAACGTGTGGTAACACTATATAACCGCAATTACGGCAGATTCGACTACGTCCGAATCCACTCGGAATTGCTAACGACAGTGCTTAACCGAAAAACAAAGTAAACTAAACCGATAACTGACGGTTATACGAACCGTTAGGCACAAGCTGAAAAATGAAACCAGAAGAATTTAAAAACATATGGACTTTGGACGATGACAATCTCAATCCAATCAGTGGAGAAAAACTGAAAGGACTTGGACTTTCAGAAAGTTCAATTGAATTTCTTGTAAAATCGGGATTACCAGATAGCGCTGCACCTTTTCTATCTTTCTCAAAAGATTCTAATGATGTTTATGATAGTGTTCAAAAACTGACAACCATTTATGACTTTTTAGAACCCGAATTTGAAAAGTACATAGTAATTGGTACTTGTAATGACGGAGACCCAATTGTAATAAATACAGGAAATAATGACCGAATAGAATATCTCGACCATGAAGATTATTTCAGTTCGCAACCTTTTAATTCTGACCTCTCCGCCATGGCTAAATGCTTAATAGCTTATCGGGATTTTATAAAAAGAGTACAAGCGGAGAATGGTGAAGATGCGTTTCTCAACTCTGATTTTACGGACGGACAATTCGAAGTGTTAAAATTGGACTTAAAAAATGCCGATTCAGAAGTAATTGAAAGTGATGGATTTTGGTTTCAACAGTTAGAAATGGAATTAGAATTAAGAGAAGATGCAAATAAAGGAAAATAAAAGCCAGTGCCTAACAATGTATATAAAAAATAGGCGAAACATCAATAAAATTAAGGCTTTTGGCTCGTATCAAAGTTTATGCCTAACCGAAAGTTTTGTGCTTCAAAACCGCCTACTTTTCATATACAAACCGTTGTGTGGAATTAACGCAGACCGCTTGAACTAATATGATTATGAAACTTTTTTCGAGAAATAAGGATAGTTACAAGAAATTTAAAGGACAGGAATATTTCTACACGGATAATTCCAATAATTTATATTTCAAATCATTTCATACAGGGAATTTTGAATTGGTAAAAGAAGCTGATTTAAAATCCTTGACTTTTCTTTCTAACACATACTTTTATGATAAAGAAAGAATTTTTCACGAATCTAAATGTTTAAAAAAAGGCTACTCAACTTTTAAGGATTATAAGAGTTATGGCTATTTCAAGATTGACAATACCCTTTTCTGGTTTGGTAAAAAAGTAAAGGAGGATTTTACCGAAGATTTAATTAATATTTCGGAGCATTTTTTTGCAGACAATGAGCATCTTTTTGTAAATGGACAAATGTTCGATTTTGATAAAGACACATTTAAAACTCTAAACAGATTTTATGCTAAAGATTCAAATATTGTATTTCATTCTGACGAAATCATTGATTCAGCAGATTCTGAGTCATTCAGAGTAATTAGAGAGGATTCGGGATATTCGCAAGACTTTTTAGAAAAATACGATTTCTTAACTGATGACGGATTTTCAGCATGGGCATGCGATAAGAATAATTTATATTTCTGTGGCAAACCGTTTTTGTCTGGAGTGGTTGACCCATTGACAACAAGAATTATTCGGACACATATCTTGATTGATAAAAACAATGTCTTTTACCATAAAAAACAAGTTAAGGACGCTGACCCTGATACTTTTGAATGTATTATTGACTCAAGCAAAATAAATAATGAGTATAAGAAAATTAAAATCTTCACTTCATTTTTCAAAGACAAAGACAATTTATTCTATTTGTACGAGGATGAAGTAAGTGAAAGTAAAGATGAAATTATTAAGTGTACTAAAAGAAATAGAAAAAAGTACATTGATGATTTAAAAGCTCTGACAGATAAACTTGAAATTTACAATTTTAGTGATGTTGATAAAGATAGAATTAACAAACTGATTGAAGAATAACTCCACACAACAATGTATATACAAAATAGGCGAAATAGTAGTAAATTCAAAGGCTGTAGCCCGTATCAAAATTTTAACGGTTTGATAAGTTTGATTCCAGCAATCGCCTACTTTGCATATACTCAGCGTTGTGCGTAATTAAAATCAAGACTAAACAAAACTCTAAAAGCAAAAATATAATGACAAAAAAAACAATATTTCTCTTAGTCTTTCTTATAACTTCAATAATAATAAATGCTCAAAATACTGTAATCAAGGCAGGTCATTTCTTCGATGCTCGTAACGGCAAAATTTTGGAGAATCAAATAATAATTGTTCAAAATGGTAAAATAAAGGAGGTAGGAACTAACTTAAACTATGACAAGACAGATAGTATAATTGACCTATCAAACTCATGGGTGTTACCTGGTTTAATGGACTGCCATGTTCATATAACATCTAACTATCCTCATAGAAATGTTCAGATGGAAAAGAAATTCGTAGGCGAAAGCACATCTCTCCGTGCAATAAGGGGAACAGTTGTTGCTAAAGAATTTTTAGATAATGGATTCACAACAATTAAAGAAATAGGTAATGATGCAAACTACGCCACCGCAGACATCATTAAAGCTATTAATAAAGGTTGGGTTCAAGGTCCTACTATTATATATGCAGGTAAAATTATTGCCCCCTATGGTGGACAATCTAGCGGTGTGAATCCAGAGCACGAACATTTTTGGAATTTTGAATATATAGATGCAGATACTCCTGATGAAATAAAGAAAGCTGTAAGAAAGAATATTTATTATGGTGCTACTGTAATTAAATTAGTTAGTGAGGATAATGGAATTTATAATGAGGAAGATATAAAAGCAGCTGTTGACGAAGCAAAAAAATACGACATAAAAGTAACTGTTCATGTACAAGGAGGTATAGCAGCGACAAATGTCATTTCAGGAGGTGCAGCTGGAATTGAACACGGATTTGGATTGAGCAATGAACAGCTTCAATTAATGAAAGAAAAAGGAATCTTTCTAGTAGGCACAGACTTCTCTTATGACAATTGGTATGCTTATGGCATGGATTCCACAACAGCAACAGCTTTAAACAATATGCTTATTGACAGACTTAAAAGAGCTTATAAAATTGGGACTCCAATGGCTTTTGGAACAGATATCATTGTTAACTTGCCAGAATTAAACCGTGTACAATCGAGTCTTAAAGTTTTAGAAACGTGGAAAGCAGCAGAAATACCAGCTTCATATATTTTACAGACCATGACAATCAAATCAGCTGAACTTCTAGGCATTGATAATGAAAGAGGAATCCTTGAGCCTAATTATTATGCTGATATAATTGCTGTTGAAAACAACCCTCTTAAGGACATTGAGGCAATAAAGACTGTTCATTTTGTCATGAAAGAAGGTGAAATAATTAGAAATGACAAAAAATAACTACGCACAACACCGTGTAAAAATAATTGCTTGGTTCTAGCCTACTCGGAAAATCCTGCGGATTTTCCTCTGGTTCGTTCCATTTTTAGTAAGTTAGTTGCTTGCACACGCAACTATCCTTACACAAACCGTTGCCATACATACCCAAACTGAATGCCGAGAATTGAATTACGAACTGAAATTAAAGCTGATAAGGAAATAGTCTTTGACCTTTCTCGGAGCATTGATTTACACAAAATATCAACTGAACACACGAATGAAACTGCAATCGCTGGAAAAACAAGCGGATTAATCGGACTGAATGAAAGCGTGACTTGGCGAGCAAAACATTTTGGAATTTATCAAAAACTGACTTCCAAAATAACGGAATTTGACCGACCGAATTATTTTGCGGACGAAATGGTTAGCGGAGCATTTAATGAATTTAAACACGAACATCACTTTGCTGAATTGAATGGCGGAACGTTGATGACTGATTTTTTTGATTATAAATCACCATTCGGAATTTTAGGTAAGTTAGCGGACATACTTTTTCTCAAAAAATATATAACTGATTTACTCACAGAACGAAACCGAATTGTAAAAGAGTTTGCGGAATCTGACAAATGGAAACAAATTATAACTGAATAAAAAAAGTACGTATGGCAACAACGTGTATAATTAATGGCTAGTTCTAGCCTACTTACGAAAATCCTCGCGGATTTTCTATTCGGTTTGTATTTGCTAAATTAGTGGCTTATACACGCCACTAATCATACACACAAACGTTGTAAGCAATACCCAAAAAACCGAGATGATAAAAGAAAAATTTCTGTATTTAATTAGAAAATACTCGGAAAACGAAGATTATAATTTGGAATGCTGGAATGAAATTGAGAACAATTACTCATCAAAATCACGGCATTATCATAATCTTGAGCATTTAGAAAATATGCTTTCAGAGTTGAACAAAATTCAATCGGAAATTAAAGATATAGACTGTTTATTATTTGCCATTTATTATCACGACATAATTTACAAACCCACCAAAAGTAATAATGAATACCAAAGTGCTGTAACATTTAAAAATAGAATTGCCAAAACTTCATTTGACAAACTCAATGAATGTATTTCACAAATTGAAGCGACAAAAGAACATAAAATTTCGGAAGATAATGACACGAATATACTTTTGGATTTAGACCTTTCAATTTTAGGAAAAAGCCCTAAAGAATATAAAACTTACAGTGAGAACATAAGAAAAGAATATCATATTTATCCAGACTTTATGTACAGAAAAGGAAGAAAAAAAGTGCTGAAAAATATATTAGAATTGAATTTCATATATAAAACTGATTATTTTAAACAACTTTACGAAAACCAAGCAAAAGAGAATCTAAAACTTGAATTAAAACAATTAAGCTAATGGTATTTTGGAATAAATTATTTGGTTCAAAAAACGAGAGTACAAAAAGAAAACAACCTGAAGATTATTACGAAACCGAAATCACGGACGTTTATGTAAAAGTTACTCATCCCAAGAGGAAAACGGAACAAATCGACTGGAATGAAATTGAAGAAATAAAATTAATCAATACAGACGAAGGTCCTTTCCTTCCTGATGTGTGGTTAATTTTAATGGGAAATGGAAAAGGCTGTTCTATTCCGCAAGGTTCAGACGGATGGAATAAAGTTTATGAAATAGTTTCCAAATATGACGGATTTAATTTTGAGAACGCCATAAAGTCAGCGAGTTGTGCTGATAATGAAATATTTGAACTGTGGCAAAAATAAAGTACTGCTTACAACAACGTATATAAAAAATAGCGATTTAATCGCTTAAACGAAACAAAATGAATAAATTAAAGGTCTGTTATAATCCGAAAAGTTAGTGACTAAAATCCGCTACTTTTCATATACAAACCGTTGTGTGTAATTTGAGGAATGAAAGAAACCATTTCAAATAACGAGAAATCATTAAACATTTTGAATAAATTAATTCTGAATGGATTTTATGATGGAAATATAAGTCCGAACAGAATTGAATTAAATAGAAAATACGGATTATTTAATTCTGGTGGCAACCATAGAATAATTGGAATTCTAAATAGCGAAAACAAATTTGAATTGGATTTTGATTTTAAGAAATCTATGAAAGTTCACGTAAATATTGCATTGGGAATCGGAATTATTTTCTCAATAATTTCATTGGTTAAAGGAAAATGGTTTTTAGCTATTCCTTTTTTTATAGTTCCGTTTCTGATTACGTATATTGACTTTAAATTAAAAAAGAAAAAGGAAATTAATATTCTGACTTCAAAGTTTTTGGAATTATACAAAACGGAATATGAAACTAAATAAAAACTACACACAACAATGTATAAAAATAATGCGTAAGTTTATTCCTAAATCAAAAGTTAGTGCTTGTTTGCTTGCATCTGATTTTCCTTCGGAAAATCCTCGCACTCAAACTACGCACTATTCTTATACGAACCGTTGGCGGTAATTAAAAAATGAATACAGATTGGAAAAAAATAGGAACTGAAATTGGCTCAATCACTAAAAATTCGGAATGTGGTGGAACTGATTATGCAAAATTGGCTATTGAAAATATTCTTGGAGAAAAATGGATTAAAGAAACCGTTGAGAAAGCAATATCTAATGAGCTTGGAGCGGAATTAGCGATGAGCTGTTTGAGTCTTATTTCCTCTGAACTTGCAACTGACTACGCTTATTCAATATATCAATCTGACTTAAACTCTGAAAGAAAAAATATGGCAGTTTGGCTAATTAAGCATCTTGCTGTAAAAAAAAGTTATGATTGGGTAGAAGAATTCATAAATGACAAAAATGTAATTGGTTGGGGAATTGGTATTCTTGACCAACTGTTATGGACTGAAAAAATTGATTATGAAGATGAAAAAGCAAGAGTTGACTATCTATTAAATTTAGCTGTTACAAATTCAAATGGAGAACTAAAAGAAAATGTAGACTTTATAAATGAATATTTGAAAGAAAGAGACGAACTAAAATAAAAAACTACCGCCAACACCGTATAACAACAATTGCGGCTTTGTGTACTGCGGACAAAACCGCGCAAGCATAAAAGTCGGTAATTTTAGCTATCTTAGTTTCAAACCAATCCGCAACTGATTGTTATACAAAACCGTTGTGCACAATTTGACCAAACCAAAATCTTGAGTGGAAATATTTGATAGAATACTTGAATTGATTAACGCAAATCTGATTTATTGCTTACCAGCAATGATTCTGACTTTGTTAATTCTTCAATTACTTTTCAAAGACAGATTACAGTTCAAAAAAGCATACCGAATAATAAAATGGATAATAATTGGGTACGCAATAGTCAACTTGATTTACTTCCTGATTGGATTAATTGTTTATCCTGACCAATCTGCTTTTCTCAATCGAGCGACTGGAAAATACTGGTTGAGTTATTGGATAATGATGTTTTCAGTCGTTTTCCTTCCGTTTTCTCTACTTTATAAAAATATCGGACTAAAGCCATTTTATTTACTTTTCGTTTCGGTTATGATGAAAATTGGTTGGTATTTTGAAAAGTACGTGATTTTTTTTGCCGACTACAATATCAGACAATTTGACCCTGAAAGAGAATCTGATTGGCTGACTTCACCTTGGAGCGGATTTTATCTGACTTGGATTCAAGGTCTTATTTTAGCGCTAATTTTAATCGGACTGACAACAATAATTGGACGAAATAAAAGAACAAAAACTGTGCACAACACCGTGTAAAAATAATTGCTTGGTTCTAGCCTACTCGGAAAATCCTGCGGATTTTCCTCTGGTTCGTTCCATTTTTAGTAAGTTAGTTGCTTGCACACGCAACTATCCTTACACAAACACGTTGTAAAACATTTAAGAGAACCGTATGAAATTCATATTGACGCTATTTATCGGAATTTTGACATTGACTTTAAATGCACAAACGGACGGAGAAGAAACTGTTATATTCTCAAGAATTGGAGAATTGAGCGATGAGCAATTAAATAATTCTGGAGCTTCTAAACTGACTTTTATTACAGACATAAAAGAAGCTGAAAAAATGGCGGAATTAGATATTAAAAACGGAAATCCATTTTTGTTGCTAATGGGCGGAATTGCACCAACAATAATAGCTACTGACCCACAATTTGAAAAAGAATACGGAATTTACTTTTACGAATTTGGTTGTACTGGACCAGAAAATGACATAATAATTGCTTACAACAGAATAGTATTTGAACACTTGAACTCGACAAAGGGAGAAAAGTGGATAAAAGAAGTTAGAGATGACGTAATCGGATTTAAAGAATGGAAACGCAATTACAAACGGAAATAAAAAAACGTTTTACAACAATGTATAACCGCAATTACGGCGGATTCGACTACGTCCGAATCCACTCGGAATTGCTAACGACAGTGCTAAACCGAAAAACAAAGTAAATTAAACCGATAACTGACGGTTATACGAACCGTTGCCAGTAATTTAAAAAAACCATGAATAAAGCATTACTAATTACATTTCTGACTTTAATGACTTTTAGCTGTTGTCCTTATCATCTAATGCCAAAATTTGAAGCTAAAATTAAAGTCCTAAAATCAGAAAACGATAGCTTGAAAAAGATTATAACGGAATTTAATAAAAAATATCCTTTAGATAGTATTTCAAATCATAACTTCCCCACTTATAATGACAAATAAAAATGGAAATTACCAAACATAAAAATGGATGAGAAATCTATATATAAAAATATAACGCAAACTTTTGACTTTTGATACGATAAGAACTGAATTAAAACAAAAAAACTATCAAACGGACATAAAAAACTACTGGCAACACCGTATAAAAAAAATTGCTAGTTTTAGCTAAACCAAAGTTAGTTGCTCGTTTGCTAGCTTCTGATTTTCCTTCGGAAAATCCTCGCACACAAACACGCAACTTTCCTTATACATAAACGTTGTAGGTAATGCGAGAAACCGAATGAAATTTGAACCTGAATATTTTAGAGGGATGCTAAAAGTCTTTACACTGACTTTGTTAATAACAATGTTATCGTTTAATTTTACGAACAATCCGATAATAATTATATTATTTTCTATTCTAGTATTTTTAATAATCCTAATTCTAAATAATAAAAAATGGATTAAAAAAGTAATAATAGATTTTGAAACCAAAAAAATCACAGTAAAATATCCACTAAACCTAATTGGAGTAAAAAAAGCAGACATTCCATTTGACAAAATAAAAGTTGTCACCTATTACGATTACATGTATCGGACTCCAGCGCATTTTAAAATTGAATATTTTGGAAAAACATTACGCTTTAACTGTAACAAAATTACCTCTAAAAAAATTTGCTCCATTTTTGAAAATAACGGAATTAAAACAATTTTTTATAACAACAATAATGTTGGATTTAGATAAAAACACTACCTACAACACCGTGTATAATTAATGGCTAGTTCTAGCCTACTTACGAAAATCCTCGCGGATTTTCTATTTGGTTTGTATTTGCTAAATTAGGTGCTTAAACACGCCACTAACCATACACCAAACGTTGGCAACAAGCTGAAAAATGGCATTACTGAAAAATCATTACATAAATCTAGCGATAGTTATTGCTGGAATAATTAACGCAATTGTTGGCGGAATTTTGATTTATTCATCATTTCAAGGTCATTCGAGTTTTGGAGTTATTTCAGGAGCTTTAATACCTCTTGCTGCTTTAGCTTTTTATGGAGATGGTTATGGAAAATATAAAAACTTCGAGATTACAAAAGACGTCATAAAAAAGATATTTAAACCAAGTATTAAAATTGGAATTACTCTTTTAGTATTAATGGTAATTCTCGTAGCTTGGATAAGTATTTCTCAAAACGAAATTTCATTTGATTTTGAATATTTATACTTTTTCACAATCATTCTTTTAATCTTTTTGATTCCAAATTTACTCGTTCAGTTTGGCTTCTATTTATTCTTAAAAAGAAAATGCTAAAAAAAAATCGAAAACTTATTATATTAGTTTTCATCGTAATTCTGACTTTTATTTTCGGAATGCAATACGAATTAGATTATCGGATTTTGACTCGCAGAACAGTAAAATATTTTGCGAATTATGAACTCGGTTTTTATGGAGGAAAGGACTTTAGACTTTTTGAAACCGACATTGCTTTCATTCTGACTTTAATTCCAATCGGATTTTATTTCACATCTCGAAAAGTTAGTTCTTTTACCAAAATAATCGGACTGAATTTAGTCTATCTGATTTTAATTCCGGCTTTTTACTGTCTTTTTTGCTATCTCGAAAGTCAGTTTATAAAAATAACTATAACCAATCCAATAATGAATGACGGAGTTTTGAAATATCATCAAAATAACGTGAATTACAGAATGATTATATTTTTGACAATAATTTCGACTTTTATTAGCGGAATAATAATTAAGAAAATAACGAACGAAAAAAAGCCAGTTGCCAACACCGTGTATAATTAATTGCTTTGGCAAGTGCTTATTTGGAAAATTCCTTCGGAATTTTCTCTGGTTCGTTTTTGTTTACTAAATTAGTTGCTTACACACGCAACTAACCATACACAATCACGTTGTGCAACATACTCGGTGCATCGCTGTTAGATTGAAAGAAATGAGATTTGATACAATAAAATATTTCGAAGAAAAGCGGCAAGATTGGATAAGATTTGTCAGCGCTTTGATAGACCACCAAACTGGATTGGGGTTAAAGACAGCTAACGAGAGATTAGATAAAATTTTGAATGGAGTTCCTATTATGTGTCAGATTACTAAGCATAAGCGAGATAAGTTCAAAGTGTGTTTAGATTCATTATAACCTGATTATGTGATATGATAAAGATTAAATTATAAAATTGACAAATAAAATGAGAGACGCAGTTAGATTTTTCAGAATCGCCTTTGGATTATTAATCGGGATAATTTTAATATTCTATTTTTTCAGTGACCTCTTAAGTTCCAGATTGACCATTGAAATTTTGATTATTGTAGCTTATGGTGTTCTATTATATACCTTTTACGTTTCGAGATTTCAAAGCCCAATCTTAAAGAATAAGATTATACTTCGACTTAAAAAATACAACTGGATATATTTGATTTTATGGTCAATCATAGGTTTACTAAGAATTCATGATGGATATACTGATTCTGATACTGAGGAGTTACTTTTTGGTTTTATAAAGGAGGATTATGCGTACGGATTTGGCTTTATCCTCTTAGGTTTTATCTTTCTGACCAGAACCATAATAATTGACAAAAAAGGAATACGTCTTAATGATTCATTTAAAACTCGATTTGATTTTTCACATTTGGATTCAATAGTTATTAATAATCATTCGATTGAGTTGCAAACTTTAATAGAGGAGCATATTTATAAGATTCAGGAATTAACTGACCAAGAAATAATAGAGATAAATAATAAAATAGAAACAATAAAAAAAAGTACGATTGCACAACAATGTGTATAGTGCATGCGGGTTTCGGAAGTTTTCGGGTGTTTGTGGCTCGTAAAAATAAGTCGGTGTAACTTGATAAGAAATCGCTTCGTAATCCCGCACAACACCATACACTCTCCGTTAGCGCCCATTCTCACAAAGCGTACTAAAGTCAAAAAAATCACAAAAAAGTGGTTTAAAAATAGTTCTTAAAATCATACTCAACTGACTTCACTCCTACACTAAACTTCTGACTTTTGCCAATCAAAACGCAATTGTTGCGAACGACTGACCTTCTGCACGGCAAATCTAAATCTGGATAAAAGAAAAAGAAGCTACGCTAAATATCGCAAACGCAACTGTTGCGGTAAAAAAGAAAATTAGTCACGGCATATTTTTGCGATTAAAAAATACAAATTGTAAGAAAAAAGAAAACGTGCGCTAACAATATGTATAAAAAATGCTTACTTTAGTCCTTAATCGAATGGTCTTTGCTCGTTTGTTAGCTTCTGATTTTCCTTCGGAAAATCCTCGCACACAAACTCGCACTTTCCATACATTTACCGTTGTAAGCAATTTCAGAAAATGAGAAACCTACTTAAACTAACATTAATTTTAGGCATAACTGTTCTCTTAACAAATTGTGCTGCTTTCGGAACTAAAACGCTTTATAAAAAAGAAACTATAGTTCTGACAAAACCAAAAACACTCGGATTTAGTCAACTCGAAAATGAACCAATAATTGACCAAATTGTAAACGGAACTTCTGAGAATTATGACACAATAATGAGTTCTGAACTAAAAAAAATGGAAATTGAATCTAAAAACATACAATACCCAAACTTTGAAAAATGGACTGACCTTGAAAAACAAAAAATATCCGATATATGTACTTCAAATAAATTGGACGGAATCATTTTTACACAGCTTAAGTTCATTAATACAAAATATAGCATGATGCTTATTCCAATTGGCAAAAGTCAAGACACAGAAGTTGAAATGCAATATTTTGACTCTGATGGAAATTTGGTTTTGCATACAAAACACAACACACAAAAAGGAAATTCTTATTTGGATTATCCTGATGCAGTAAAAACTGTACCCGATGGAATTAAAGGTGCTTTAAAAAGAATATTTAAGGAAATAGAAAAATAAAAAAACTGCTTACAACAAAGTATATAAAAAATTGCTAGTTTTAGCTTAACCTATGTGAGTTGCTTTGTTTGCTGGCTTCTGATTTTCTTTCGGAAAATCCTCGCTTACAAACACGCAACTTTCCATATACCAAACGTTGTAAGCAAGCTAAAAAAACCGAATGGCAACATTATTAGAAGATATAAAAAAGCAATCCGATTGGACAGTTAAAGCATTCAAATCGGACGGAATTGAACTAGATTATTCAATGGGAAGTTTAATTGAAATTGACCGATTTATCCAAAAATACACTAAAGACGGACAACCGATAAAAGGTGGTCGACTTGCCAAAGGTTATGGCGGTAAAATATTTTCGATTGGCTCATATATTGGAGAAACTTTAATAAAAAATGTTCCTGATTCGAAATGGATTACTGACGACAATGACCCACACGGAGAAGTGAATATTGAAGTGAATTTGTCAGACGGAACTCGATGTTGGCCAATTCAAAAATTAATGAAAAGAATTCAAAACGGACTTGAGGACGGAATTTATCCTTATGGAGTAAGCGTGACAAACAAAAAAGCGGATGAAAAATATGACGGAGAGTTTTGGAAAATAGAAAGTGAAGTAAAACCAATGGAACCGAAAAAACCTTGGTGGAAATTTTAAAAATAAAAAAGCCAGCTTACAACACTGGCTATAGTTCATTGCGGCGGAATTTCCTC
The DNA here is from genome assembly GCA_022749295.1 of Flavobacteriaceae bacterium GSB9. Taxonomy (NCBI): domain Bacteria; kingdom Pseudomonadati; phylum Bacteroidota; class Flavobacteriia; order Flavobacteriales; family Flavobacteriaceae; species Flavobacteriaceae bacterium GSB9. Next base: position 3,610,240 of record CP062007.1, on the reverse strand, counting down.
AACGGAAATTCCTGCGTGTTTACAATGTTTGGTTTACGGCGGAATAATTCTGCCGAATCATTCCGCAACGAAACCATAGCCTAAACCGTTAGCGCACATTCTCACAAAGCGCACTAAAGTAAAAAAAATTACAAAAAAGTGGTAAAAAAATAGTTCTTAAAACCATACTCAACTGACTTCACTCCTACTCTAAACTTCTGACTTTTGCCAATCAAAACGCAATTGTTGCGAACGAATGACCTTCTGCACGGCAAATCTAAATCTGGATAAAAGAAAAAGAAGCTACGCTAAATATCGCAAACGCAACTGTTGCGGTAAAAAAGAAAATTAGTCACGGCATATTTTTGCGATTAAAAAATACAAATTGTAAGAAAAAAGAAAACGTGCGCTAACAATATGTATAAAAAATGCTTACTTTAGTCCTTAATCGAATGGTCTTTGCTCGTTTGTTAGCTTCTGATTTTCCTTCGGAAAATCCTCGCACACAAACTCGCACTTTCCATACATTTACCGTTGTGCCTAATTTAAAATGACCAGAGGTAAATTAAAAATAATTGACTTAATCTGCATCGGAATTTATATTCTGTTCGGCGGACTTATATACTTTTGTTATAAGTTCTCCATTTTCCCTCAAAAGACTATTAATACATTACTTTTAGTATTGACTTTCGGTGGACCAATATCTCTTTTCTGGATGTATTACCAAAGATTTAGAGAAAAGTCAATTACACTAATTTGGTTTGGCATTGGACTATTACAATGGTATATATTAAACGGCCTAAAAAGAAATTCGGATTTTGATTCAGTGGTTGGTTCTTATGCAAATTATGACAGAACATTAATTGGACTTGTAATTCTTTTAACTTTATTCAGAATAATAAGTTTAATTTTTACAAAACAAGAATTTATGGTTGCAGCTTGGTTTTCACCAAAAGACAACCGAAAATTGAACACTATGGATACTGTATTAACCATTGTTGGATTTTTAAGCCTAATTGGATTAAGTGAAATATAAAAAACTAGCCACAACATTGTATAAAAATAATGCGTAAGTTTATTTCTAAATCAAAAGTTAGTACTTGTTTGCTTGCATCTGATTTTCCTTCGGAAAATCCTCGCACACAAACTACGCACTATTCTTATACGTAACCGTTAGCAAACATTAAAAAAATGAGATTAAAATTTTCAATTTGGGCATTCATCTTTATGTCTTTAAATATTTACAGTCAGTCCTTTTTTGTTACCAAAACAAATGACACCACATCCATTGAAAATTTTTCTATTTCAAAAGGAAAATTTAAATATAAACCAATTGATTCAAAAGGAAATATTGAAATTGAAATTGATAAAATTAAGGGCTTTTACAGTTATGAAAACAATGCGTTTTATGAAAACAAAAAAGAATTTGCAGAACTTATTATTGACGGAGACATTAAATTGTACAGAGGGCTAATGAATAGTAGCACTTCTTTTATTGGGTCGGGATCAGGATCGTATGCTGTTGAAAACCTTTTTACATACTGGTATATCGAAAAAGACACTTTATTTGAAAAAGTTTTTAGTTCTGATGTTTCGAATAGTTATTATGGACTGCGTCCAGTAAAATATTATATCTCAAACCGAGAAATTCTAAAAAATGTGTTTTCCGATGATAAAATAGCTCTTAAAAACTTAGAAAACATTAAAAGAAAAGGGGAACTGCCAATAATTTTAAAATTAATAAATGATTCTAATTCTAGAAAATTTAAAAACAATTCGCATCGTCCAAGTAATATTGATAAAGATTCAGCTAAAATTGTTCTATTTAGAGAATCCAAAAATGAAATAAAGGATGTAATGTTGGTTAATGTAAACGGCAAAGTATATAAACTAGAAAAGCACTCAAGAATAGATATAATCATTCCAAGCAAAAGTCAGTCAGAAATCTGTATAGAAAATAGTACCAACAAATATTGCATGATAACAACTTCTTCTAAGTCTTTTACTAAATATTATAGATTAAGATTAAACAAAAAAAATGAAGGGGATATTGAAAAAATCAATGGCAACTCTAGATACTATAAAGTACGACTTAAACCACGTAGTAAATAACAATAAAAAGTAAAACGTTTGCTAACAAAGTGTAAAAATAATTGCTTGGTTCTTGCCTACTCGGAAAATCCTGCGGATTTTCCTCTGGTTCGTTCCATTTTTGTTAAGTTAGTTGCTTAATCACGCAACTATCCTTACACCAAACGTTGTAGTGCATTTGAGAAAAATGAGAAACCTGATTAAAATATTAATTCTGACAATAGCTTTCGGAATATCAAACTCTACTTTTGCGAAAGTAGAAACGGATACTATTACGACTTGGAAATTATCCAAAGATTCGGAGTTATTAATTCAAAGCAACCACTTTAATTCAACAATTTATACTGTAGAATTGAATACCACGGACGAATATGAAAATTTAAATGTATCTGTTTTCTACGACTTCAATTCTGATATTATAAGTCGGAAAATAAAATTTCTAGTCGGAAAAAAAGCAATAGCGGAATTTGACGAGGACAATAATAGTCGATTACCTTTTAGTTTACCGAAAAAGGAAATTGACAAAGTAATTACTGGATTTTTGAACGAACCAATTGCAATAGTTTATACTGACTCTATTAGTGAAAACGGAATTTTAGTTGGATTTGTTATATTTAAAAAAGAATAAAAACGCACTACAACACAGTATATAAAAAATTGCTAGTTTTAGCTAAACCAATGTTAGTTGCTCGTTTGCTAGCTTCTGATTTTCCTTCGGAAAATCCTCGCACACAAACACGCAACTTTCCATATACCAAACGTTAGGCACAAGCTGAAAAATGAAACCAGAAGAATTTAAAAACATATGGACTTTGGACGATGACAATCTCAATCCAATCAGTGGAGAAAAACTGAAAGGACTTGGACTTTCAGAAAGTTCAATTGAATTTCTTGTAAAATCGGGATTACCAGATAGCGCTGCACCTTTTCTATCTTTCTCAAAAGATTCTAATGATGTTTATGATAGTGTTCAAAAACTGACAACCATTTATGACTTTTTAGAACCCGAATTTGAAAAGTACATAGTAATTGGTACTTGTAATGACGGAGACCCAATTGTAATAAATACAGGAAATAATGACCGAATAGAATATCTCGACCATGAAGATTATTTCAGTTCGCAACCTTTTAATTCTGACCTCTCCGCCATGGCTAAATGCTTAATAGCTTATCGGGATTTTATAAAAAGAGTACAAGCGGAGAATGGTGAAGATGCGTTTCTCAACTCTGATTTTACGGACGGACAATTCGAAGTGTTAAAATTGGACTTAAAAAATGCCGATTCAGAAGTAATTGAAAGTGATGGATTTTGGTTTCAACAGTTAGAAATGGAATTAGAATTAAGAGAAGATGCAAATAAAGGAAAATAAAAGCCAGTGCCTAACAATGTATATAAAAAATAGGCGAAACATCAATAAAATTAAGGCTTTTGGCTCGTATCAAAGTTTATGCCTAACCGAAAGTTTTGTACTTCAAAACCGCCTACTTTTCATATACAAACCGTTACCAAACATTAAAATTACCTTTGCTACAAAAAATACTATCAGTTATAATGAAATACGGACTAATAATTGGCGGGTTAATTATCTTATTAGTGACTCTAATAAATCTTAATCACGAATTTACAATAAAACGCATAACAGAAGAAAATAAAATTGTAGTTGCTCAAGTTATTGACTCTCCAAAAGACTGTGACAATTTAGGACGCAGAGGAGAATACTGCAAACTTGAATTTAACGGACAAATATTCGTGAAAAATTTGAATAGAATATTTTGCGAATTAGTTGTTGACAAAAAAGAAATCAAAATGCTGACAAATGAAAAAATGGATGAACTTATATTCTTGAACGAATATGAAAATTCCAATGATTTTGTTTATGGAATTTTACTCGGACTTTTTTCTATTGTAATTATTTACAAAGGATTGAAAAAATAAAAAACGTTTGGTAACACCGGCTATAGTTCATTGCTTCTGACTTTCCTCTCGGAAAGTCCTCGCAAATTTGCTATCTTCGGTTTACTGCGGAAAATCCTCGCGGATTTTCACGCAACGAAACCATAGCCAAACCGTTGTAGGGTATTTAAAAAAGACATGAAGTATAAAAATTACAAGTCAGCAATTCACAATTTTGTTCATTCATTCACTAGTATTGACTACATGAAAAGTGGACGTCTAGCCTTAAACGTATTGATTGAATTACATAATGCTGGAATTGAGAGTAAGGCGACTTTTGACTTTATAAATAAATCTATTAAACCGACTGATGCTGCATATATGGAAAGCCAACAATTAATGAACGACTATTTGGATTGGTTACCTGAACATTTCAAGAATCATAATTGTGACCTAACCAAATTGGAAAAACTTGAAATCACATACTGGACTGATTTTAAAAATACTCTTCCATATGAAAGAAATCAAAATGATAGAATTTTAAAAGTTATAGCAAAAACAAAATGGAAAGCGGATGGACGAAATGAAGAAGTAATTGAAATATCTCAATCTGACCTTATACCGAAAAAAATACTTGAGTTAGAACATATTCCAAAACTACCTGAATTAAACTAGCAAAAACACCCTACAACACCATATAAAGTTCATTGCTTCGGATTTTCCTACAGAAAATACTCGCAATTTTACTATCTTGGTTTCTTAATCTGAAAATCCTCACGGATTTTCACGCAACAAACCTTATACATACCGTTACCAAAAATAGCTTTATAAAATCCCAATTCGGATATTTTTGCTCTCTTGCCTTTTTAAAGAAATTAAAAAAATAAAGTGTTTATCAGCCAAAATTTAACGGACGACTGACCTCTCGCCTATTTGCTAATTTTTAGAAAATATTTAAGGCTGTTTAAAACCTAAAAAAATCATCGGATTTCGGATGCGTTTACCTTTTGCAAAAGGTGTTGCTCAACCAATGTAAAAAAAGCCAACGCAAGAAAAAAAACAAACCTTTACGCAATCGAAACGCAATCAATTTCGCTTTTTTAGGCTTCTTTGCTATCACTTCCGCATAAAACTACTTTTGGTAACAATACCTAAAATTCATTGCGGCGGATTTTCCTATCGGAAAATCCATACACTTTTGCTATCTTCGTCTCTCGGCGGAAAGAATCCTGCGGATTTTTCCGCAACGTAATCTTAGCTTAACCGTTGGCAAACATTTACCACTCATTACAAAAATGAAAGACACTTTAGAATATAAAATACTCAAACATTTAAAGGAAAAAGATAATGGAGATTTTATTGATGTGATAGATTTTATAGATGATAGAAAATTACTTGAGAGTAAATTAAAATCTTTATCGGTAGAACCTGAAAAATACATATCTGTAATATTCCCATTTTTCACTTTTGGAGGAAGTTCTCCAACTATTACAAAAGACCAATTAAAAGCTAAAATTGAATTTAACGGAATAAAACATTTAGAATATATTGAAAAATCAGTTTCAGAATTAAATCTAGCTGAATCCAATATTAAAGCTAATAAGCTAAATGAAAAAAACTCTAAATTCAATAAATATAGTACTATCGCAAACATTATTATAGGTCTTTTAAATGCTGGATTATTAATATGGCAAATATTAAAACCTGAATAATTAAAAGTATTATTTGTAATTTACCATAATTACTGTTTTGAATATAATACTGTATGAATAATTCTTTAATTGATGTAAAAAAACGATTTGCCAACAATGTGTAAAAACCATTGCTTCGGACATTTCCTTCGGAAAGTCCTCTTTCTATCTTAATTTTGTTTCTTTTTTCTCTCATAATTCATTAATTTTCCGCAACGGATTCTTACACGAACCGTTAGCGCACATTCTCATAAAGCACACTAAAGTCAAAAAATTACAAAAAAGTGGTATAAAAATAGTTCTTAAAACCATACTCAACTGACTTCACTCCTACTCTAAACTTCTGACTTTTGCCAATCAAAACGCAATTGTTGCGAACGACTGATCTTCTGCACGGCAAATCTAAATCTGGATAAAAGAAAAAGAAGCTACGCTAAATATCGCAAACGCAACTGTTGCGGTAAAAAAGAAAATTAGTCACGGCATATTTTTGTGATTAAAAAATACAAATTGTAAGAAAAAAGAAAACGTGCGCTAACAATATGTATAAAAAATGCTTACTTTAGTCCTTAATCGAATGGTCTTTGCTCGTTTGTTAGCTTCTGATTTTCCTTCGGAAAATCCTCGCACACAAACTCGCACTTTCCATACATTTACCGTTAGCTACAATATCTCACTCGGCTCTGAAAAAGTAATTTAATCGGTTTCAAAACTTATAAAACTGATTTTAAAAGCGCATAAAACTAAACTGATTTCTCACTCAACCAAACTGACCAAAGCAGAGCGCAACTATTGCCTGCGACTGACCTTCCTCACGGCAAATCTAATTCTAAAAAAAGAAAATATTACCTAAAACTGACTCGCATTAAGCGCAAAAAATAAATTAAAGCATCTGTTAAAAATAAAATACCGTAGCTAACATTGCCTATAATTCATTGCGGCGGATTTTCCTATCGGAAAATCCTTTCACTTTTATTATCTTTGTTTTACGGCGGAATAATCCTGCGGATTTTTCCGCAACGTAATCATAGCCGAGACCGTTGGCAATAATTATGAAAGTCCGTTTAAAAAATAAAGTTCTGTTTTTCTTTTTAGTATTTGTTTCCATAATATCATTTGGACAAACTGAACAGAAAAGTTTTGACTTTAAAATGGACGAAAAAATCGCTGATTTTCGGACTGAACTGACCGCCAAAAAAGTTGACACTTTACTTGAAGCTTACTACTTCTTTGACAATGGTCGTGGAAATAAAGCAACTTACTTGTTTTAATGGAAAGAAAATGGAAAAGAATTTTTAAAAGTTATTAAGTACAAAAAGAATAACAAATTCACAGAATTTCCAATCACTGAATGTCCTGAATTAAAAAATATTTTGGACTTCTATTTAGAAAACGAAGCGGAAATAAAAACGATAGAGCCAAAATCAAAATTATGGATGAGTCATAATTACGGATACTCCATACGACTAAATATAAATGGTTCGGAGTATCAAACTTATTTAAGAAATGAAAAAAGGTTTGACGATAAAGAAAATCTAAAATCCCAATGGATAAACTTAATCGACAAAATAGCAGAGGATTATATAAGAAAATAACTATTGCCAACAACGTGTAAAAATAATTGCTTGGTTCTAGCCTACTCGGAAAATCCTACGGATTTTCCTCTGGTTCGTTCCATTTTTAGTAAGTTAGTTGCTCGCACACGCAACTATCCTTACACAAACACGTTGTGCGTAAGTTGAGAAAAACTGAACTCTGAATGAAAAATAGGTTTCTGAAAATATTAAAGCGGATTTTAATTACGATTTTGATACTCTTTGTTGTTGTGTTTATATCAAACGAAATTGTCTATAAAACTTCAATCCCTGAAAACTTTGCGGAATCAAATTGGAACGGAAAATGGAACAGTTCTGAATATACACTTGTTAGTGGTAAAGTACTGACAACAATTCCCGAAAATCACAACGCTGAATTTAAAAGCGAAACGTTGATTTATTACAATCTTTGGAGTCTTTACAAGCCTGGACAAAGTAAAATAGTGGAATTATCAGGAAACTTTTCGGAATCGGATATTAATGGAAATAACGTTGGACAGAAAAGTCAGCCGAATGAAAATCGTGAATCTAATCGCAGATTCTTTAAAGCTAAAATGGCAATTGGAAATGGACAGTTCATTGAATACGATGGAATGAAGGATAATGACGGAACTGGAATAAATGGCGAATATGATTCAAGCTACCCAAAAGACAAAGGAACATTTGAATTGAATAAAAAATAAAAACCTACGCACAACACCGTGTATAGCTCATTGCGGCTGAATTCCTAATCGGAATTCATTGCAATTTGCTATCTTTAGGTTACGGCGGAAAATCATAGCTGATTTCCCGCAACGAGCCATACACAATCACGTTGTGTGCAATTTGGCTACGTTACCAAGATTTGGTATATTTGAGTAAAAATATAGTCAAAATGGGAAAAAACACATCAATATCACTCGGAAATCATTTTGAGGATTTTATAAGAGAAGAAGTAAATTCTGGAAGATATGGTTCGGTTAGCGAAGTAATTCGTTCTGCTTTACGTTTGTTAGAACGTGAAGAAAAAAAGGAAAGGGAACTGATTAAAGCTCTCGAAGTTGGAGAAAATAGTGGATTTGTTGAAAATTTTGACCCAAAACAACATCTGAAAGAATTACATCGTAAACACTTATGAGTAAAAACAAATATCGCATAAGTCAACAAGCGATTGAGGATTTAGATAAAATTTGGATTTATACGCTTAATAAATGGTCTAAAGAACAAGCTGACAGATATTACGACTTGATAATTACGGAAATTGAATTTATTGCTGACAACTTTATGACTGGAAAGTCAGCGGAACAAACTCGAAAGAATTATCGAGTGACTAAAATAAAATCCCATTTGATTTTTTATAGAAAAGTGGAAAATGATATTGTGGAAATAGTTAGAGTTTTGCACCAAAGAATGGATATTAAAAAACGACTGAAATAAAAAAACTGCACACAACACCGTGTATAATTCATTGCTAGTTATAGCCTACTTACGAAAGTCCTCGCGGACTTTCTATCTGTGATTTATTTGCTAACTTTAATGCTTAAACACGCAACGAAATCATACACAACCACGTTGGCAATAATTTGAATGAAAACCATTTATAGAATAATAATTTTAGTTTTGATTTTACAATCTTGTTCTTCTTTCGATAAAGAAAAAGACAAACTAATTGGTAATTGGAGTGTCATAAATGGACTGAATGAATTTGAATTTTATCAAGATTCTCTAATTGTAAATGAATGGGGAATGTCTTACATAAACAAATGGGAGATTGACAGTTCAAAATTATATCTTGAAACAATTAAAGGACTTGACAGTTTCGGAATTAAAACTAAAGAATTCGATTATAGATTAAGTAAAAATCTGGATACACTCTTTATTAAAAAACCAACAGACAGCGTTTTTGGACCATCTATTTTGCGAATTAAAAATGCCTATGATTATTATCTGAAACGATTACAATTGACCATTGACTTACCTTCTAAAAACAATTTGATTTTAAGTAAAGAAAAAGGAATTGGATTGGACGTTTACGTCGGATTTAGAAATGGTAAATTAATGGCAAAAACTGATAGTGACAAAACTCGTGGATTAGACGAAATTAAATATGAGACTATTGCTTTTATTGCTTCTCAAGAAACTGAATTGGATTCGATAAATTTTCAGTTTAATTTGCTGATTGATAAAAGTTTAAATAATCAAAAAATAGACTCAATTAAAAATATTTTAATTTCAACAGGTTATAAAAGAATATTTAGAGTTTATACTAACGACCAAGTTGACTACGAAAAAATTGATTGGAAAGATGAACTGAATTGGTATGGAAAATATGAATAAAAAACTATTGCCAACACCGTATAAAAAAAATTGCTAATTTTAGCTCAACCAATGTTAGTTGCTCGTTTGCTAGCTTCTGATTTTCCTTCGGAAAATCCTCGCATACAAACACGCAACTTTCCTTATACATAAACGTTAGCATTTATAAAACTAAATAATGAAAAGAGCAATAATTTATTTGATACCAATACTACTAATGTCCTGTAATGAGCCCACCACAGAAAATACGTCGGCAGACATGCTTATTAAAAATATTACGTTAATTGATGGGACTGGAAATAGTGAGCGTTACAATCAAAACATCTATATACGGGAAGGCCGTATTGTAAAAATAGATACACTTAGAAATTACTCAGTTGCTGATACCGTGGTTGATGGCTCAGGAAAATATATGATTCCTGGTCTTTTTGATAATCATTTCCATCTGTATCGTGACTCTGTCGATCATCGCAGGATGTTAAAGCAGCTAATCCACTTTGGTGTGACAAATGTGTTTATCCCCGGAGGCTCCCAGGCACCTTACCCTAATCTTCTATTAATCGATTCATTAGAAATTAGTAATCAAATCACTTCTCCTAAAATTTGGTATACAAGTCCCTATGTTACCATAGAAGGTGCACACCCTATGAAAACCGCCCCCCAAACAAAATGGGTGGATGGTGAAAACGTCTATATTTTGAAGGATGGATCAGCCATTCCTGAAATAATTCGTGATGCCAAAGCCAATGGAGCTATTGGAATCAAGTTAGAAATTGAAAATGGTCCTGCGCCTCCTTTCATTGAACGCATTGATACGGTATTGATTCGTAAAATTGCAAAAGAGGCTCATGCCAATAACCTCATGTTAGTATCACACATCAGCGATATGGAAGAAGTTAGACTAAGTGTAGCGCACGGTGTAGATGCTATGATGCATTTTGCGGGTCCAATTGATTTAGAAAATGATCTTGATTTAATCATGCAAATCAAAGAAAAGAATATATCATGGGTTACCACTTCGAACATGCTAAACTTCGTGAATTACGCCCTACATCCGGAGCTGTTAGACACTGAAGTGTGGGATGTGTTTGATATTGAGCGTGAGGAGTTAAAAGCAAATCAAGAGCAAGCCAAGCAAATGGCTGTAGGTATGATAAAAAAGTGGTTTAACATGGAAATTGAAGAATGGGAAAACCGTATAAATCCTGGGCTATTTGATATCAACAAGCTCGATTCTCTTGGTGTCAATATTGTACTTGGGACAGACCCAGGCTCTGTAACTGCATATAATATTACAGGTCTCAATGTTCATGAAGAAATGCAGAATTATCAAAAGGGAGGAATGAACCCTTTACGTATTATCAAGTGCGCCACACTTAATGCAGCAACCATGTTAGGTGTTCAAGAAGATTATGGCACCTTAGAAGCAGGGAAGCATGCGAACATGGTTATTCTGAGCGAAAACCCTTTAGAAGATATCTCGAATACGTTATCTATAGATGTAGTTATAAAAAATGGAGAAATTCAAGAAAGAATTACAAATGCTAACAATGTGTATAAGTAATAGCGGTTTAAGTGATAAAACGAGAGATAAAATATAGAACAAAGGTCTGTGCAAAACTGAAAAGTTAGTGATTAGAAATCCGCTACTACTCATACACGAGACCGTTGTAGGTAATGCTGAAAAAGACAATTTACATATCATTCATTTTGACTTTGACATTAAGTTGTGGAAGTTCCAAGTTCAACGTAAATCACGGAGTTGTACTCGAACCACTTTCTGAAGAAGTAAAAAGAGAAATGAAAATTCTTGATTTAGAAAAAAGTACAGGAGTGATATTTCCGAAAGAATATGAAGCTGGATTCAATAAAGGTAGATTATCAAACAGATTTACACCGACTGAAAATGAAATCAGAGAAGCGGAAATTGAAATAAATAAGCAGTATTTGGATTCCGACAAAAGGTTTGCGTACAATCAAAATTTTGTGAGATTTAAAGACGACCCAGAATGGACTCTTGAAGAAAGGCAAAAGGATTTCCAAAACCTAATGAAATGGAATAAAAAAGAAGCAAAAAGGAGCATAAAATTTGACCGACAATATTTAGGGTTTATTGAAGACGGACAAAAAATAATAGTAATTCAATTTATTGATTTTAGTAAAGACCCTTATGGATTAAAAGACCAATTGACAGAAAGCTGGATTGGAGGTTGGCACGGTTGGTTTGAAACAAATGTTAGGCTGAAAGAATATAATATGGTAACAAAAAAACTAAATAGTTTCGGATGGCCACAATTATAAAAGCACTACCTACAACAATGTATAACCGCAATTACGGCGGATTCGACTACGTCCGAATCCACTCGGAATTGCTAACGTCTGTGCCAAACCGAAAATTAACGCATATTAACCCGTAACTGACGGTTATACGAGACCGTTGTGCACAATAAGACTATGACAAGAAACATCAAGTTAATTTTGGGAATTTTGATAACTTCAATGTTATTTATTAATTGCTCATCAGATAAAAAAAAAGGATAGGAATATTCCTGTTGCTTCTATTGCCGAAATTAAGTCTGTTCTTTATCCAACATCAGAGAATTTCAAAATTCAAGCAAACGAAGAAAGTGTATTAAAAGGTAAAAAAGGAACATCTATTTATATCCCTGCTAATGCTTTTCAATACGAAGATGGAACAGAACCAAATGAACCTATTACAATTGAACTTAAAGAGTGTTTTAGTCTTACTGATATGATTTTTGAAAATCTACAAACTATTTCTGGAGATAGAATCCTAGAAACAAATGGAATGATATATGTCAATGCAGAAGTGAAGGGTAAAAGTCTTTTAGTAAAAAAAGGAAAAGCTTTTGTTGTTGGATTTCCAAAGAACGGATTGGATAAAGAAATGGATTTGTTCTATGAGTTAAAATTAAATGATAGTATAAAAACTTGGATTCCTGACTATAAATTCTTTGAAACAAAATCGACACAAGAAAGCATAGCCGAAATTGATAGTTTGGATATAACTGGAGTGGACATTGGATATGAAATTGAATATCCTATTGAAATGACAGATGACTTATACGATTATGGTTTTTGGTCTTCGGGTAGTACAGCAACTTTTTTTGATTTAAAGCTAAAAGATAGTAACCAAACAATTATAGATTATATTGAGAATCCATCAAACGTAGATAGTATAGTCGCCTTAAAATTCAACAGAAACAACTGGACAGCTAGTTTTGATTTTAACATCAGTAAGGAAGGCATAATGTATAATTTCCGACCTGAAAGCCATTCTGAAAGAAAACAAAATGATGAAGCTTTAAAACTCGCAAAAGAATTTTTAAAATCTGCGCCTGCTTTTGATATCGAATCTTACGATAGAGAAGTAAAAAATGACTGGGATTATTATTTAAGCATTTCGGGTAGTCGTTTCATAAATTGGAATCGATTTAAACAAAAATTCAGAAATCAATATTCTAACCTGACAAATAAGGCTATTCAACAAATTGACCCAAATGCATTGGAATATTATATGTTTTCAGCCACAGAAATGGGATGGATAAATTGTGATAGGTTTTGGGAAATTGATGACAGCGAAAAAACAGATTTTATTGTTAAAACAAACAACCCAACTGAAACTAAAATTCAAATAGTATTTAAAGAAATCAAGAGCATAATGACAGGAACTTATGAAAACGGAAATTTAGTCTTTAAGAACATTCCAAAAGGAAAAGAGATAAAAGTTATTGGAATAAGTTATTCAAATGGAAAACCAACGCTTGCAGTTGAAGAATCAATGACGGATTCTAAAAATTTTGAACTTAACGATTTCAAAGAATTCACACTTGACCAATTGGAAACGGAATTGAATAAATTGAATTAAAAATTACTGTGCACAACACCGTGTATAATTAATTGCTATGGCTAGTGCTTATCACGAAAATTCCTTCGGAATTTCCTCTGGCAAGTATTTGTTTACTAAATTAGTTGCTGCACACGCAACTAACCATACACCAAACGTTGTGTGCAAGCGAAAAAATGACCGATAAAGAATTAAAATATTACGACAGAATCAACTCGACTTTTATCGGACGAAAAATAATTGAAGTTTTTTACCAAGAGTTGGACTATGAAACGGATTCTGAATATTGGGAACATTCGTCTGACCTTCACTCTGTCGATATGAATGTAATTTTCCGACTCGACAATAATGAATTGATTCAAATTAAATGGGACAATGAGTTCTATTGTTACGGAATCGGATTTGATAAATTGACCGAATTAAAGAAAAAGGAAGGATTTAAAACAATTTCGCTGACTGACAATCTGAACTGGAAAAAGTTGAAGGAAAAAAAGATAACTGAAATAGTTGTTCTTTGGGACGAAAGTTACAGTCAAGAAGTTGAGAAAGTGAATAATGAATTTGTGACCAAAGGTGAAAAAAAACCAATCAAACTTCCTCAAACTTGGCAAATCGAATTCGGAAATGAAAAAATATGGATTTCAGCACTTGAGATTAAAGAAAATAAAAAGGATAATTATTATTGGGCTGACCATTTGACGATAATATTCACTGATAAAGAACAAGAAAATTATAAACTGATAAAAAACGCCAGCACACAACACCGTGTATAAAAAATTGCTAGTTTTATACTAAACCAATGTCAGTTGCTTTGCTTGCTAGCTTCTGATTTTCCTTCGGAAAATCCTCGCACACAAGCACGCAACTTTCCATACACATAAACGTTGGCAACAAGCTGAAAAAACACACAAGAAACTATGTCAATGACATTAATAAATTTTGTTCAGAAAGATAAACTTCCGACAAAAATTGAACTTGAAAATAAAATTAAAGAGTTAGGTTATGATTTTAAATTCTTAACTGACTTTGAAGAATTTGACAATCTTAACCAAATTGACTCAATAGATTGTGTGCTGAACGGAAATCAAACCTTTGTCGAAATTTATTTTAATCCCGCAACAGAAATTCTTTCCGATTTTCCCAACCTGAAAAAAGATTTAACGGACAAAGATTTTGGAATTTCATTCACGTTTGGTGCTGACGAATTAGTAAGTGCTTGCATAAATATAATTTCAATCGGACTTATTGACTTAAGCCAATCTGTTGTTTTGTACGCAGACGAGGAAATATTCTATTCCCGAAAAATGTTAATTCAAGACATTGAAAATTGCTTAGAATATAACGGAGAAGAAACATACAGCATTCCACAAGAAGCTATTGAAGAAAATTTAAGGTTTGACCAAAAAAAGAAAAAAGAAAAAAGAAATAAAAAAGTAACAGATATTGTGCTATGGAGTTTGTTAATTATCGCCATGATTTTAATGAACAGAAAAATCATTTCTTGGTATTTACCTTGTTTACTTTTGGCTATTGTGCTAATTAAAAGTGTAATTGAACAAAATAAAAAAAGAAAATACAAACGGAAATAAAAAGCCAGTTGCCAACACCGTGTAAAAAACATTGCTTATTTTAGTTAAGCCGTTTGGTTATTGCTTTGCTTGCTTGCATCTGATTTTCCTTCGGAAAATCCTCGCACACAAGCACGCAACGTTCCTTACACATAAACGTTGGCAACAAGCTGAAAAACCAATATGCTGAAAGGAAAACGAAAACTGATTTTACTAATTCTCATTGTAATTCTGACTTTTATTATCGGAATGCGATACGAATTGGATTATCGGATTTTGACTCGCAGAACGGTAAAATATTTGGCGGATTACAAACTCGGATTTTATGGCGGAAAGGACTTTCGACTTTTTGAAACGGACATTGCTTTTATTCTGACTTTAATACCAATCGGATTTTATTTCACATCTCGAAAGGTAAGTTCTTTGAAAAAAATAATCGGACTGAATCTAATCTATCTGATTTTAATTCCGACTTTTTACTGTCTTTATTGCTTTCTCGAAAGTCATTTTATAAAAATAACAATAACGAACCCAATAATGAATGACGGAATTTTAAAATATCATCAAAATAATGTGAATTATAGAATGATTTTATTTTTAACAATAATCTCGACTTTTATTAGCGGAATAATAATTAAGAAAATAGCGAACGGAAAAAAGCCAGTTGCCAACACCGTTTATAATTAATGGCTTGGTTAGAGCCTACTTACGAAAATCCTCGCGGATTTTCTATTCGGTTTTTATTTGCTAAATTAGGTGCTTAAACACGCCACTAATCATACACAAACACGTTGTAAACAATTGCCCAAACAAACCCAATAAATGGAAATAAGCCAAAATCAGAATAAAGCAACAGGAGAAATAGTTGACCTAATTGCAAGTGCGATTGGAAAAAATAGAGAAGTACATTCTGCAACCGCTATCGCAACTTCAGCAAGATTATCAGGTTCATTTTTATTCAAATCATTCGGACTGAATATCGATGATGCAAAACCTGGAACAGCAGTCCTTTCTAACCAAGCGAACGAAGAAGGACCTGAATTGATAAATGTAATTGGAGCTGTATTATCCAATATGGGTGTGAATATCGATAATAACAAAATGGAATCCGCTGAAATCCAAAAAACCGAACTTGACTTTCTTCAATCGTTGAACTTGACTCAAGCAAAGGCAACTGAAATAATGAAAAAGCACAAGTTGACCGAAAAGGAAATGTCTGTAGCTTGTGCGATGTCAACAGCATTCATAATCCAACAATGCCAAAACGACTTGGAAGTAGAATCCGGATTTAATACAGCAGTTTATGGACTAATAGAAGGCTCGAAAACTGTTCCACCTGAATTGAGTGAATCAACAACTGAACAGAAAAAATGGTATAAATTCTGGTAATCGGAATTAAAAAATGAATAAAAACAACTGTTTACAACAACGGCTATAATTCAGCGTGGCTTATGCCCTATTTTGAAAAATATGTAATTTTAACCAAGCTGATTTCTCTGCGGAATAGTCCTACGGACGATTCCACGCCGAAATCATAGCCAAACCGTTGCCAGTAATTTGAAAAAAACATTGGAAATCACAAAAAAAGACATAGAAAAACTAATTGAATTGAGAAAAGAAAACACTTATCTTAATCATTTATGGAATGTTTTTTCTCGTGATTTTAGACCAAAAGGAGAAATTGGTCGGAACGAAATAAAAGTTTGGAATCAAAGCATTTGGAATGTGGCTTTTTATCCAATTTTCACGTTTGAATTAAACGCTAATAATCATCTGACAAACATAACGCACAAATTAAATCCAATAGGAAAAACAATCGTTGGATTATTTTCAATCGGAATTATCTACTTTGTTTTTAAAAATTTCTCAACCGATTTTGACTTTTTGGAAAATTGGTTGGCAATTCTAATCGTTTCGGTTTTCTTGCTAATTTTTATTACCGTTTTTAGAAAACTTTATCAATCCGAAAAGCAAAATCAACTTGACGAAATATTTGAGTTTTTAGACATAGAAGTTGAGGAAAAGAAACCAGAAAAGGAATGGTCACTGAAAAATATATTAATCAGATTATTTACGTATCCGTTTTGTCTGTTTTTAATCGGACTTAACATTTTTCTAATAATTCCGAATGGACAATACATTTTAGCATTGGGTACTTTTGGATTTGTTGGATTTTATCTATTTGCGGATTTGAAAATGATATTTAAAAAATAAAAAACTACTGGCAACACCGTATAAAAAAAATTGCTAGTTTTAGCTAAAACAAAGTTAGTTGCTCGTTTGCTAGCTTCTGATTTTCCTTCGGAAAATCCTCGCACACAAACACGCAACTTTCCTTATACATAAACGTTGTGTTTCATTGCGGAACGCACTCAAAACGAAAAAAAACCTAGTTTGATTTTCGATTTTTTTTTGAATTTTAAGAAAGTAAAAACTGAAAAATCGTATTGCGGAATTTCAAATATTGCTCAACGGATTTCACTCAAACGCAAAACATCTGACTTTTAGCTTGATTACGGAAAAAATCAAAAAAACGTCCGACTGACCAAAGCAACGCGCAACTGTTGCGGTGGACTGACCAGTGAAACGCAAAAAAAAAGAAAATCTACGGCCGTCCAAAAATCGAAAGAAAAAACAACGAAAACACAACATTGTATAAAAATAATGCTTAAGTTTAATCCTAAATCAAAAGGTTAGTGCGTATTTGGTCTCTCTGATTTTCCTGCGGAAAATCCTCGGACACAAAACCGCACTATTCTTATACCAACCGTTGCCAGTAATTATGAAAAAACTTCTGCCAGTCTTAATAATTTTGATATTCATTGCGACTTCTTGCAAGCAAAAAACCGATTCTGAAAATGAGAAAGTAACAGAATCAATCGAAACCAAAATTGACACGAAAAAAACACAAATAGTTGAGAAAAAAAGCGAAAAAGTAATACCTGAATACAGTACCATAGAAAAACCCAAAATTTCAGAATCGGACTATTTAAATTTCTTTAAAGACGTATTGAGAACTGACGGAATGATAGTGAACAAACCGATTAAGATTTTCCCGATGGAATCGGAATATTGGAATGCGGATTTGATAAAACTAACCGAAAAGGACAAAGACAGTTCATTAAGCGAATTAATTGACAAAAATGACATCAGTTTTATTTACGAACAAACTGAATCACAAAAAGGAATCGTTTTAAAACCTAAAAATATTCCTCGAAAAAAGATTGAACGAAAATATTTAGATGACCTTATAGAAAAAGTGGATTTAGAAACTTATTGGAATGAAATCTATAAAATGGGTAGTGGTTATTACAGTTTAGAACTGCCTTTATTTTCTATCGATAAAAAAATAGCATTTTTCAGATATTCATATTCCTGCGGTTCTTTATGTGCAAATTCAGGAACGTATATTTATAAAAAGATTAATGGAAAATGGGAATGGATTGGCGGAATTGGACCAGAAATAGTGAGTTAAATAACTACTGGCAACAATGTATAACCGCAATTACGGCGGATTCGACTACGTCCGAATCCACTCGGAATTGCTAACGTCAGTGCTTAACCGAAAATTATTAACTTTAATCCCGTAACTGACGGTTATACGAGACCGTTAGCTACCATTAGGAAAAATGAATGTATTTAATGAACTAGATAATAAGATGCTTCCAAAAGTTCAAAATGGTTATGCTAAAGATATTCCGAACTTTTTTGAGAATCTAATCCAATTTCAATTCGAAAAAAAAGAAGAAATAAAAAAAATACATTCTTCTTTATTAAAATATATAAACTCTAAAAGTCCCGTTTTCTTTTTAAGGCTTTATGGATCATATACAAAAGCTAAATACCATCTTCAACGTAGAGGGTTTCTAAGTGAATATAAAGACAAGACTAGACTTTCATTTTGCGATAATACGTTTACTTTATTGTTCACGGGAATGAAACTAGCAGGAATACCATACAGTTATGAAGACTTAGTGCAATTATTCGGTCAGAAAAAATTGATTGTCGGATTTGGTCAGGTATCTGAGGAAAAAGAATTAAGTTTTTATTCCCCAAAGGGAGCCAAAAGAGCTAATATAAATGCTAAAGGATGGTATCAAGCTCACATAAAACCAACTGGATATGGATATAGAGACATCAATCTAACAACATTATTTCCAAATCCTGCAAGGGAATTGTTTCAAGAGCCAAATTTCATTAGAAAGATAAATAATACCCTAACAAATGAACAACTTGAAATTTTAAGAGCTCACTTTTTGAGACTTATTCATCCATTTAATTCATTTTTAGTTCCCAAAAGAAATCATATTGAATATAATGGAAATAATATCGGAGAAGAAAATATACTAATAAACTATGTTAGAGAATACCTTGTAAATTCTTTCCCTAACGAGTATGCAGAATTTGATGAACAATCAATTAAATATATTGTACCCGAGTCAGATAATTCTATTGGTGAAATTAAATGGTTTGAAAATCCAAAAAACAAACCTAAACTATCAAAAGTCAATAATTCAAAAGAAAGGGAGACTTCAAAATCAAATAAAACAATATTAGAGGAAAGTGAAAATGAAATTGAATCTGAGTTAAACATTGAAAAGTCGTTAAGAGCTATTGGTAAAGAAATTTATGCAACTATTCTTTATCCTGAGATTTCAAAAAACATAGACATAAATCATCAAGAAATTTCAAACAAGTATTTTAAATATAATAGCTTCACAGAAAACTCTCAACGTTCAAGATTGTCCAAGGCAAAATCAATATTCAGAGCAGGTGGGGAAATTGAAGCATTGATTAATGTTTATGAAAGTAATAAGATTAATCCTGAAATAAAGGAATACGTTAATGAATTGATAAAAAACGGTAGCTAACAATGTATAACCGCAATTACGGCGGATTCGACTACGTCCGAATCCACTCGGAATTGCTAAAGTCACTGCTTAATTGAAAATTAACGCATATTAACCCGTAACTGACGGTTATACGAGACCGTTGTACGTAATGTTGAAATGAACAAAAATTTAACTTTCATATTTTTAGTAGTAGCTTCAATTCTATTCTCGAATTGTAAGGAAAATTTTAAAATTAAAGAATCGGACTTGACTGAACGGATATGGACTTCGGACGTGGTTTATAATTACTGTACAGATTCTTTAAAATTTCAAACTGACAATAAAGTGACTTATTATTCCTGTGAAATTGGTTGGGAATATGACGGATTTTATAAAACGTACGGAGATACAATAGAAATTGGAATCAACATGACCCAACTTGATGTTGACAAATATGACCCTCATAGTTCGACTTCTAAATACTTACTTAAATTCAAAAAAAACGAATTAAAATGGCTGAAAATTGAACATTTTAGTCATAACGGATTTGAAGAAGTTGAACCAGAAATATACGAACAGTTGAAAAATTGGAAAAAATAAAACACTACGTACAACACCGGCTATAGTTCATTGCTTCTGACTTTCCTATCGGAAAGTCCTCGCAAATTTGCTATCTTCGGTTTACGGCGGAAAATCCTCGCGGATTTTCACGCAACGAAACCATAGCCAAACCGTTACCTACAATATTGAAAAAACTGCTTCAAATAATAATTTTAGTATTTATCAT
Source organism: Flavobacteriaceae bacterium GSB9 (assembly GCA_022749295.1). NCBI lineage: Bacteria > Pseudomonadati > Bacteroidota > Flavobacteriia > Flavobacteriales > Flavobacteriaceae > Flavobacteriaceae bacterium GSB9. Next base: position 3,589,640 of record CP062007.1, on the reverse strand, counting down.
ATCATGTGATTCAAAAAAAAGCTCATCAGATTTAGCTGATAAAGAATTTGAAATCTGTATTGAATCGAAATACTCTGAACGAATTGAAACCGGACCAGCTGGAGGAAATCTGACTGACAAAAAGAATATCCATAAATTATTGGAACTAGCTTTAGTCAAAGAAGGCTATTTAACCGATATAACTAAAAATGGATATCTGAAGTTATTTGACAAAATAAAAAACAAAGACATTGATTCTGATTTTTTTGACAAGTTAAAATTGCAACTTGGATTTGACCCATTTCTCTTATTACCTTTCATCGGACAAGCGCAATTAAAATGCTACGACCAAATTGTCTTAAGAGAAAAAATTGTAGACAAAACAAGTTGGCAATATAAAGTAATGGAATCTTTATGGGAGATTGAAAAATCTGGAGACCTGAACTTCAATGATGGAAATTTAGCAAATGCTCTAAACAGTATTCCCGAAAAAAAATTTGAAAAAATGATGTATCGGAAATTATTTCTTGACGTAATATATTTTCACCATAACTATAAAAAATAAAAATACTGTAGGTAACACCGTGTATAAAAAATTGCTATTTTTAGCTTAACCAATGTTAGTTGCTTTGCTTACTAGCTTCTGATTTTCCTTCGGAAAATCCTCGCACACAAACACGCAACTTTCCATACACAAGACCGTTGTGTACAATTATGAAAAACATCACGCTGACAATAATAATCGGACTTTTAACTCTGTCTTGTTCAAAAAATGAGACCGAATTTAAGGGAGATTTATATTTCAAATTAATTGATTTTGGAAGTTTTTATGGAGCTGATGACAAAACAATTGAGAATTTCGAGAAATCTTTTGACAGTATTCGCTGGAGCAAAAATGCGGGAAAAGATGAATTAGAAATTATCCGCGTTTTTGACATTCTAAAAGCAAATGATTTACTTAAATCGCCTTGGATAAATTTAAAAACGGAATCTGACATTAAGAAAGTTTATCTATCTGAATCAGAATACAAAAAACTAAAAAAGTTTGACCGAAATAAATTAATTACCGACAATAAAAAAGTGGAGTTAAAAATCAAAGTGACTGAATTGGACAGCGGAATTTATTACTCGGACAAAATATCGGAAATAAAATTAGCCGACGGAAAAACATATTGGAGAAAATAACTGTACACAACAACGGCTATAGTTCATTGCTTCTGACTTTCCTCTCGGAAAGTCCTCGCAAATTTACTATCTTCGGTTTACGGCGGAAAATCCTAGCGGATTTTCACGCAACGAAACCATAGCCAAACCGTTGCCACACATTTGAAAAACTAACCAAAAATCAATAATTATGAAAAAAATCAAATCAATTTCACTTTTATTTTTCTTGCTATTCTCTTTGGCAATTTTTTCTCAAGAAAAAACAATTGAATCATTAAAGACAGAAATTAATTCCCAAGAAAAATTACTATCTGAAAAACAAAGTGACTATGAATTTTTATCAAAATTTATTCAAGAATTGGAAAAATCTGATGGAGACAACTCTGAACTGATAAAAACGAAAAAAACTGAACTTAAAACAAAAGAGATAGAAATTTTAAAAATTAAAGCAACTTTATTTGATTTAACTTCAAAAGTATCCAAACTTGATAATGCAAATAATCCAGAAACTATTCCTGAAAGAATTGAAAGTTTGAAACAGATTGAGCAAAATGTAAACACTAAAATTGCGGAATTCAATCTAAATGAAAAATCAAAACTTGCATTTAAAAACAAAACAATAAAATATAAAGCTACTATTTGGAATACAAATTTCTCAATTCCTATAGCAAGATTTAATTTTACTAAAGACAATGACACTAAATTCGGAGATATTCAAATGTTCAATTCAATTGGTGCGGGATTTGGAAAAAGTTGGGGAACAATGACAGATTATAGAGATGAGAATGGAGATTTAGAAAATAGTGATTTTGTAAACTCATTTTCAATTCACGGAGGATTTTTGTTTTCAGCAGGAACTGAAGACAATAATGTTTTTGCGCCTGTTTTAACAATAGGAGTATTAGACTTTCAATTAGGTTTTGGAGTTGAATTAGGCACAATTAAAGAAGACCAGGAACGAGTATTTTTGACTTTAGGATATGCTATTCCATTATACAAATTAACAAAAGGAAAATATCTATTCAGTAAAAAAGGTAGAATCCTAAACGAAATAGATACTGATTTATAAAAACGTGTGGCAACAATGGCTATAAGTAATTGCTTGTTCTCGCCTACTTCTGAAAATCCTCGCGGATTTTCAGCTTGGTGTGTACTTGCAATTTTAAGTACTAACCCACGCAACTACTCATAGCCGAGACCGTTAGCAACAAACTAAGACAAAAAACATAATGAAGAACACATTTTACCTAATTCTAATAATTGCTCTTTCTTCTTGTGCAAGTAGACAAATTGGACAATCAACTCAAGGAATTTCAGCACACGGATATTATGAAGCTGAACAACCTATAACACAATCATTGTTTAATGATAAAACTTCCACGATATCGGAAGAAAACATACAAAAAATACTTGATGGAAATTATTCTCTGCCAAAAAATTTGAGAGTTTCACTCGTAAAACTGGAAAGCACCCAAAACCGAAGAAATTATTATTGGAACAATGAAGAGTATTTAAAATCGCAACAAGAATATTTAGACTTGTTTACCACAAAGTTTAAGCAATCGGAAAGAGTTCAAAAAGTTTCAAAAATTCCAGATTTATTAATATCAAATAATCCAACTTTTACAAACATTCGAGAAGCGGCAGTTAGAACACAATCTGATATTGTTGTAATTTATTCTATCAATAGTGATTTGTACTCAAAATATAAGCTGTTTTCAAAATCTGACATTAAAGCTTTCGCAACAACTCAATTGATAATTTTGGATGTTAGGACTGGACTAATTCCTTTCTCAACAATTGTGACTAAAGAATACCAATCCAAAAGACAAGAAAACGAATTGAACGACAGTGAAGCAGCAAACCGAATTAAAAACGAAGCTGTTCTTTTAACAATTCAAGAAATTGGAGAACGGATAAATAAGTTTTTGAAAAATGAATAAAAGTCTGTTGCTAACACCATATAAAAATAATGCGTAGTTTAGTACAAAACCTAAAGTTAGTGCGTGTTTGGTCACTCTGATTTTCCTGCGGAAAATCCTCGGACACAAAACCGCACTATTCTTATACAGAAACGTTGTAAATAATTGTGAAACAAACTAAATGCTTGAAGAATTTTTAGAAAATATTAAAAAAGGGAAAAAACTGATTGTTAAAAAAATAATCTCGGGTTACTATCCATTGAACTCAAATTTGATAGATAAATACGCTGGAATTTTTGATACAAAATTAGATTTTGGACTAATTTCTATGAACGAAAATATAAATTGGAACATTGAATTTATTAATCAGTTTTCATCTGAATTAAATTGGAAGTATTTAAGTTCAAACCCTTCTTTACCTTGGTCTATAGATTTTCTTAAAAACTTTGAAGAATTTTGGGATTGGGATTGGATTATTTTAAACGAGCAGATAAATATTTCTACTGAATTTTTAGAAACTTTCGATGAAAAAATTAATTGGCAAAGATTAAGCACTTTAGAAAATGTAGATTGGTCACCAGAAATTGTAGACAAGTTTTTCTATAATTTAGATTTTGAAGCTATGGCAAAAAATTTAAACATAGAATGGCTTGAAAATTTCGTGAAATCCAAAATTGAAAATATTACAGACAACGTATATGAGTTTTGTGAAAAAAATTATATCGAAGTTGAAAAATGGGATTGGACTGCTGGTTTTATGTTTGGTAGAAACAATGAGAAAGATTGGTTTGAAATGTCAAATTCTGCAACAATCCCTTGGAGCATAGATTATATTTCAAAAAGAAAAAGATTTTGGCATTGGCCAAGTTTATCAAGAAACACTTCACTTCCTTGGTCATTCGAGTTAATTGAAAAATTTAAGAGTGAATGGGATTGGGAATATTTATCATTGAACAACGCTATAACTTTTGATTCACAAACGATTCAAGCGTTTAATGAAAATTGGGATTGGAAACAATTAAGCGGAAATGAAAGTTTTCCCTGGACAGAAGAAAACATTGATAAATTTTATAATAATATTAATTGGAATTATCTGTGTAGCAATACAAAAGTTAAATGGAGCAATGAATTAATAGACAAATATGCTAATAAAGTTGTTTGGTATAATTTATCGGGCAATGTTGGTATTAATTGGAGTAAAGACTTTGTAAAAAAGTATTCAAATGATTTAGATTATTATTGGATTCCTGAAGAAATCATATATCAAATATTCTTTCAAGATTTAGATTCACAAGAAATTGAGTCAATACTAGACAAAGAAGAAACAATGAACTATGAGGATAGAATTGATTATGTAGATGAACGAGAAGTTGAAGATGGCGGTTCTTTGTATGATAATGAATTTTACGATGATGAAAGAGATTTAGACCAACAGCATCCTGAATTTGATTTTTGAAAAAACAACTATTTACAACAACGGCTATAATTCAGCGTGGCGACAGTGCAAAAACCAAAAGTAAAAACATTAAATTAGCTTGATTTCTCTGCGGAATAGTCCTGCGGACGATTCCACGCCGAAATCATAGCCAAACCGTTGTGCAACATTTGACCAAATCAACAAAAACCTGAACAAAATGGAATTAATTGTAGGTAACTATTATGAAAACATAAAATGTGAAAACTTTAAGGACAAGGAAACAGGTAGAATTAGAGTAAGACCTTTAAGTGGACAAAACTTACCAACAAACTTGGTAATTGAATGTAGTAAAAGTGAAAGAGAATCACATCCAATCGGAACTAAATTCATAACGGAAAATGTAAAAGTTTGCCAAAAACCAGATGGACGAATTTACTTGCGAGCTAAAGACCAATTCATTAAAAAAATTGGTTAAGTCACTTAAATATTATGACTAAATTAAAATATGAAAATCGAGGAGGAAGAGGCTTTAGTACCTTCCACCCTTTTGCAAATCTGGAACAGAAGAAAAAGCAAAAAAAAGTAAAGAAACCAACCAAAACAGAATTGCTATTAAAGGACATTAAAAAAAATAGCAAACTAAAACATAGTCGATGGAATTTTGATGACTTATCTTATAAAAAAATCAAATTGGGTTTGGCAATTAGGATTGTGGCGAGTATTGTTAGTCGTAAAAAAAATGGAATATACCCAATACTTAAAAAAATGCAGAAGGATAATTGCCTATATAAAAGAGTAAAACAAGATATTGAATCAAATTATGCGAATATTTCAAGTTCTGCCCTTAAAATAACAATTGAACAGAATAAAGCCAAGTATAAATAAAAACGTTGCACAACAACGTGTAACCCGCATTGCTTCTGATTTTCCTCATCGGAAAATCCTCGCAAGCGGAAAAGTCCGTTCTTTTTAATTATTTTAGTACCAAAACCACGCAACGACGAGGTTACACAAACCGTTACCTACCATATGAGAAAACTACTTTCCATAACGATAATCATAATCGGATTGAATTCGAATGCGCAGGAAATTGTGACGGATTGGAAAGAACTGGACGGAAAAACCACGCTGAAAGAATATATTGAAAATCAAGCATACGATTATCTGAATTTTAAGCCGACTGAAAGGGACACACTGAATGAAAATGGAGTTCGTATCTCTCATCGCTCTGCTACGACCAAAGTAATTATACGAGACCAATCAACAATTCCTGATACTCCTCTTGTTGTGATTAATGAATATCCGATTGACGAAAAGAACATTTGGAATCTCATAGAATTGGAAAACGTTACGAAAATTACTTTGCACAAACCGACTGACCAAACATTCGCGATTTATGGTCAACGTGGGAAAAATGGACTGATTTTCGTGGAAATGAACAAACGTAAATGGAGAAAAATAAAAAGAAAAATACGGTAGGTAACAATGTATAACCGCAATTACGGCGGATTCGACTACGTCAGAATCCACTCGGAATTGCTAACGTCTGTGCTAAACCGAAAATTAACGCATATTAACCCGTAACTGACGGTTATACGAGACCGTTGGCTACAATTAAAACAGTGAACTTTCCTGAAATAGGTTGACTAAAAATTAATCATTTAATTATAGTCACTTATGAAAACAAAAAAAGACCACTGGCGAAAAAAAAGCTACCAAAAAGTCAATCTAGAAACCAAACTTTTGGTCGTTGACCAAATCCTTACTGGACACATCTCTAACAATCAGGCTTCCAAAAAATATGATGTCCCTAGGACAACCATTGCCTATTGGTTAAGAAAATACAGTACCTTAGTACAACAAAACAATGGTATGAGCAAGAACGATGAAATTAAAAGACTAAAGGAAAAAATTGAAGAACTGGAGTTCCAAAAAGACTTCCAGCAGGACATCATCGCTGATATGGAACTTATTACTGGCGTCGATATGTCAAAAAAGTCATTGCCCAAAACATTAGCAAAAGAGATAGAGAAAAAGAAAAAAGCCCGTATAAAAGAAAATGGCTCTATGGATGTTTTGGGATTAGCAAACAAGCCTTCTACAAAAGGCTCAAAGCACAACAAAAACAAGAAATAGACCATCAGAAGCTAATAAAAATGGTCAAGGAATACCGTAAAAAAGTAGGCTCTAAAACGGGTGGGATTAAACTCTATACTGAACTAAAACAAGACTTTATTAAAGCTGATGTTAAGATAGGAAGAGACAAGTTCTATCGGTTCCTTAGACTTAACAAGCTACTCATTCCTAAAACTAAAAATTACATCACAACCACAAACTCAAACCATATGTACAGAAAATACAAAAACCTGATCAAAGACCACGTCCCTAAACGACCTGAACAGCTATGGGTAAGCGATATAACGTACATTAAAACTGAAAACGGACACAACTATTTAGCATTGGTCACAGACGCCTATTCCAAGCAAATTATGGGCTATAACCTCGATAACCATATGAGAACATCACTTTGCAGAAAAGCGCTCGATATGGCCATTAAAAACAGAAAGTATCCCAACCAAAAACTCATTCATCATTCCGATAGAGGCTTCCAGTACTGCAACCCTGAATACACAAAGTTTGCTGAAGATAACGGAATTACAATGAGCATGACTGAACAATACGATCCGTATGAAAACGCTGTTGCCGAACGCATTAACAGAACGTTAAAATATGAATACGGACTAAAACAAACCATTAAAAGCACTGAATTAGCTCAGAAAATGACCAAACAAGCAGTATATATTTACAACAATCTAAGAACACATTTTAGCTTAAAATTAAGAAAACCTGCTGATGTGCATCTCAATCCAAACATCAAATACAAATCCTATCGAAAAAATAATGTAAATTTACTTGAACTCAAGTTTTAAGAACCAGCAATAGTAACCAAAAAAGAGTCAACCTATTTCAGTATAATACATAAATGAATAAAGCCGAATGTAACTTCGGCTTTTTAAGAATCTCCATTTAAATAATTAATAACAAAGCTTATACTTCCAATAATTGAACATTATTGATATTTAATATACCAATATGGAACTCAGGCTTGCCTTCCATGTCAAAAAGGAATGCAATTTCACCCATATCTGGATTATTATATACTTCACTATCCGTAAAATTACATCCGATAAAAACTTGTCTATCTGTATTGTTATTAAGCAAGTTATCGTTAAGATAAGTATGCTCTATGGCTTGAATCTCTACCCTATACGTTACTGTAAGTTGTCGAGAATCACGATTATTGAACAAATAGTTTAAGTTAACAGATCTCAATATCTCTTTAATATCAACATTGTTTTGATATTGTTTTTTCCAATACAAGAATGGACTTCTAGCTACATAAATTTCTCGACCGTCCAGTTCTATTATCATCCAAACTCGTCCTTTCAACGATCCCCCAGGATTTACTCTATATGGAGGTGTGTCACTTTCTCCAAAATAGTAAAGTTGTAAATTTCTTTCGTCTGTAATACAGTTAAATAATGATGATATATTATATGTTCTATTCCTTTTCAGTCCAAATTCATACTTAATTTCAGAGGATACTGTGGTTGTTTGGTCTACGTTGTTATCGTATCCAAAATCAATACTTGGGCCGATAATTTTCTTTCCCAAAGCCAGCCCAAGGCAGAACTTTCCAGCAGGAGTAGCTTTGCTTGCACTTCTGGGATAATTTAAACGCCCACTATAAACATATTCTGAAGGATTGGGGAAGATGCCCTCTCTAGGTTGGTAAATTGAATCCGAAATACCAATTGGTACTAAAAAGTCATCATTCAAATCAACCCATTGAGGTAGTACAATACCCCCATACAAAATATTTTCGCTGGATCTAATATCAGCCTCTCTTGAGTTTTTCAATTTAGGCTTATTACTCGTTTTACTTTTTGATTTACGTTTGGAGTTTTCAATTGTAGTCTTCATAATTTTTGTTTTACTGATTCATTTCAAATCTAAATCGAAAATTACCATTTAACGTCCAAAATGTTACACGATAGATAATATAGGACAATGTTTAGTGAGAATTACCGGCCTAAGATAGAACAATTCACAAATGATTTGAAAAAATTAAAATGAACATATAGTTTTAAAAAAACGTTAAATAACTACCCACAACAACGGCTATAATCCATTGCTCCATCCAACTTTAAAAAATATGTTTACTTTTAATAAGCTGATTCCTACTCGAGAAAACCACAGGATTTACCTCGCAACGGAATCATAGCCCAACCGTTAGCTGTAATGTAGAGCGACGTTTCTGCATAAAAGCTACATAACTCTAAACAGCCCTATTTCGGTATAACAGAGAAATTAGAGGCTACAATAATCCCTTGAAATAAAAATATTAGCTGAACTTAAATTTAATAGGGTCACTAATAGTTAAGTCTTTAGCATAAGTTACTAACTTTAAGATAGTATTGGCTATGTTTAAGTATTAAAGCTGTATACTATAAATGAACAATTAAAATAAAAAACATGGAATGATTAAAGATAGAAAGAAATTTAAAAGAACAATAGAACAGACTCATCCAACAAATCCAACTGGTAATATCAACCAACTAAACAAAGACTATAAGATTTATGAACCAACTATTAAAAAGTAACAAAATAAAAAATAATAAAGATGAAAAATAATGCAGAATTACAGTCTGATGTGATAGATGCCATTAAACAAAAAGATGTTAAAAATGCCCTTAGACGAAGTTCTATTAATCATAATGATATAAATATAAAAGTGTCAGGTACCGCAGTAACACTTTCTGGAAAAACAATTTCTTTATATCAAAAAGAGGAGGCAGAACGCATTGTTGGGAAAACCCCTGGAATCTGGCATGTAAATAATGAACTAGAACTTAATTTTTAAAGCGATATAATGAAAACCACAAAAGTAAATCTCAAAAAAGGAAAAGCGATTAGTCCAATAGGAGAAACCTTAAAAAGGAGTAAAAAAAACAGAAAAGCAGCAGCTCATTTGCTAACTGCAGCCAAATACCACCTTGAAGCCGCAACACATCATGAAAATGAAAATCATGAAAAAGCAGAAAAAAGTACAATTGCTGCTCATCGTCAGGTAACCCTTTCCAATAAAACTCAAAAAGCAGGTAAGCAACATGCGGTAATTTGTTAATTCAGTATAGCATTTATTAAAAGCAACTTTAAATTAAAGAAGCTTTTAGTTTTTCAAAACTTATAGAAAATGGAATCTCAAAATGACCTTAATGATAAAATCCGACTGATAACCATAAAAATTCAAGAGGAATATCCAGAATTGATTAAATACTTGAATGAAATCCCTAGAAACTTCCTATCCAATAAGGTAAAAGGAATAAGTAGCAAAGATCTAAAAGGCTATTTAGATTCCCTAAATAGATTATTAGAAACGTATACAAAAAGCATTAAAAAACTGTAAAATATGACAATACAAATAAATACCGACAAAACCCTTACTGGCAAAAAAAGAAGTAACGATTTTTTTACTTCTCAAATTGCAGAAGCACTACAAAGGTTCGAATCTCATATCACTAGAATAGAAGTTCACTTGAAAGATGAGAATGGAAAAAAGGACGGATTTAATGACATCTCGTGTCTATTAGAAGCCAGACTTGAAGGCAGACAACCTATTGCTATTACTAATCAAGCAAGTACTATGGATATTGCTGTGACAGGAGCAATTGATAAAATAAAAACCTCTATAGAAAGTATTCTTGGAAAAATTCAAAAACACTAAATCTTAATACAATGAAAACAAATAACAATTTAGGTATCTGGATGGATCATTCAGTCGCTAATTTGATTGATATAAATTCAAAAAACAAATATAGCCCTATTCTATCAAATTTTACTTCAGAAACTAAGGAAGAAGCCTTAATGCGTAGCGAAAGTCTTATGCATAATAAGAGACAGCAAATGAATGAAAAATTTTATGACAAAATTGGAGCTCAAATTTTAAAGTATAAACATGTACTGCTATTTGGACCAACAAATGCAAAAGTAGAACTTCGTAATTACTTGAATAAAGATTTACATTTTAAGAATATAAAAATTGATATAGAATCGTCAGATAATATTACGGATAATGAACAAGTTGCTTTTGTGAAAAATCATTTTGCAAAAACATAAAATTCTAATGGTAATAAACACTACAACTAACAACGTATACAATTCATAACCAATAAGTTATAACTACAAGATCAAGACTTATTTACGAAATCACCAAATTTTTAAATTTGTATTGTGCTTAACCGAAAAGATATTACCTTTTTACACGCTACGAACCATATACAAAACCTTTACCCAACATTACCAAAAGAACTTTCCTAAATCAGCTATATCTAGTTTTCATTTTTATAAAATTCAATTTCTCTTTCAAAATAAACTTCTTCTTTTTCTTCTGGATGATTACATACATCACAATAATAGACTTTTCTAGCAAAAATTCTAACTTTTAGAGATTTTGTAGGATTAACTTTTGCACACACTATATCACCTGATTTAAATAAATTACTCATAATTATTGATTTTATTCTATGGTTCTAAATCATCATAGCCACTTTTTAAAATGATTGAAAGCATCTTAAACCTTTCATTTGCTTCAATTGTGTATAGAACATGACCTGGAATAATCATGGAATCATTCTTTTGTAAGTAGGTAGATATTTCGTCTACCACAATTTCTGATTTTCCTTCAATGACATTCACAAAAGTTGAAAAAGGTGTTAGTTTGGGCTTATACACTTTACCATAGTCCAACGCTAAAGCCATTATATTACCTGTTTTTTCATTTAAAATGTGTTTAACAATTATGGTATTGGAAACATATTTCAGATTATCACTAATGTTGAATGCCTTAAGGTTTTCAAATTCATAATTCTTCATAATACAAATTGTATTTACTCGTCCCTTTTTATTCGTCTCTTTTCTGCTTTAGCTTGTTTCTTTTCTTTGGCAGTCTTAGTTGGTGCTGTTTTACTATTTTTAGCTTTGCCGCTTTTTTCTTTTGACATGATTATAATTTTTTAACGTTAATTAATAAGGAGTTATAGTTTATTTTATACAGATGAAAACCGTAGTTATATGCATCATACTATTTCATCAAAACAAGAAAGCAGACTTTTAAGTCTGCTTTTGTAACCCCAAATAATTTAATTTATCTGGACTTCTCTAACTGATTAATAGCTTTACAAAGTTAACGATGAGATAGTATATTAAGTTATACACCTTGTAGCTATAGTTACATAAATCACTGATTTAAAATAAAGCCAATAAAAAAGAACAGTTTTTTACTAAACTGTTCTTAATTCATAGGCTTAACTTAATATTCTAAATTGCATTTGTAATGCTTTTATAATTTGATTTCAAGATACCTACAACTTCATTTCTGTCCTTCTGTAACTTGTTTTCTAATCTTTTGATTAAATCTAATTCTTTACCACTTTCAAATTTCACATCTTCTGAAGTTAATTTTGGATATTTTACCTTCAAGGCTTTTGATTGTTTGTCCCAATCTCCACTAAATTTAAATAGCTCACTAGTTTTTTTCTCGCCTTCTTTTTTCTTGGTTTCCATAATCATGTATTTAAAGTAGTGCTTAATTGTACTACAATCACAAAGATGACGACAAAAGCCTTAAATTGTGTTACACAACTGACATATAAGATTACACATGTTACAGATTCTCTAAATTCTGCTTTCTTTTTTGCCCAATTTTTTTATAAAAGGAAGGTGAATGACCAGTAACTTTTTTGAATTGGTTAGACAAATGAGCAACACTACTGTAATCCAATTTATAGGCGATTTCCGTGAGATTAAGTTCATTGTAAAGTATCAATTCTTTTGTTCTTTCTATTTTGTGTTTAATAATAAAATGCTGAATAGTAATTCCTTTTACTTCTGAAAACAAATTTGATAAATACGTGTAATCATAATTCAATTTTTGCGCTATGTAATCTGAATAATTAACTTTTAGGACTTCATCAGAATAATGAATCATTTCTATAATCACGTTTTTAATTTTGTCTATAAGAATACTTCTATTATCATCTATTAACTCTAACCCTGCTATCGCTAAATTTGATTTAAATTCTTGTTTTTGAGACTCGGAAATATCTTCTTTTATTTCAATCATTCCAAGCTCAACACTATTGTAGTGTAAACCCAATTTTTCTAACTCATATTTAACAAAAAGCTTGCATCTTAAGCTTACCATATATTTGATATAAAGCTTCATTAATTTTTAGGAATTAAAATGCGTTTCTTATTTAGTTAAAGATAAACAATATAAGTCACTATGTATAGAAAGTTGACTGAAAGAAAAACGTTGGGTAACACCTTGAATAATTTATTGCTGGCTTCTTGCCTACTTGCGAAAGTCCTCGCAAATTTGCTATCTTCGGTTTACGGCGGAAAATCCTCGCGGATTTTCACGAAACGAAACTATACACAAACCGTTAGCAATAATTTGAAGAATGGTAAACCTTTATTCCTCTATAAAACAAGACGATACCTTTCTTAAAATGGAAGTAAATGAACTTTTATTTGTGGAATATACATGTATCCAAGAAGAAACAAAATTCGGAATATGGTCAGATAGCAACTATTTTGCATTTATCACCTCAGGTAAAAAAATGTGGAGAACCATATATCATGATTATGTGGTTGAAAAAGGTGATATTCTTTTTATAAAAAAAGGGGCAAACCTTACTCATCAGTTTTTTGATGATCAATTCTGTGCTATTTTCTTTTTTATTCCTGACAGTTTTATTAAGTCATTTCTGAATAAAAACTCTAAGTTTCTCGATACAACCCAGAAACAGCTAACCAACCAGGATGCTGTTTTAAGAATAGAATCCAATCAACTATTAGAAAACTATTGTAGTTCTATATACTCTTATCTCACATTAGATAAAAAACCGAATAGTGAATTACTTAAACTTAAATTTGAAGAGCTGCTTTTAAGTTTCTGTGTTAACAGAAATCATCATGACCTAACGGATTACTTTATTTCATTATGTCAAAATCAAGAATATCACATGACTCGCATGATGGAAGAAAATTTTGCCTATAATCTAAAAATTGAAGATTATGCGCAACTTTGTAACATGAGTTTATCTAAATTCAAAAAATCTTTCAAACAATATTATAAAACAACGCCAGGGCGTTGGCTAAAAGAGCGAAAGTTAGATTTAGCTATTCATCGTTTATCGCATACAGACCTTCCGATAAATCAAGTCTCTTTTGAATGTGGTTTTGAAGATACCTCTCATTTTATTCGTGTATTTAAACAAAATTACAATACAACACCTTTACAGTATCGCCATCTGGAAGGAAAGTAAAAACTTAAAGTCTATTTCTTAGTTTTTTTGTCTATTAGAGGTGACCTAAGCGATTATTTTTGTACTGTTAACAATAACGAAATATGTAACAATGCAAACTTTCACTATTCCATATTCATCAATTAAGTGTTCCAGAGCAATAAGACCAGCTAAGTCAAAACTAGAAAAGCGGATATTCATGTTTATAGACATGAAGTCTTCTACCTCCTTTGCAGAGCAAATTGGAACAGAACAGTACTTCTATTTATTGAAGGATTATTTGAGTCTCTTCTAGGCTCCATTGCAGATTGTGGTGGTGAGATTGTGGTAACATGGCCCTCTAATAAGAAATTAGATATTGAGAATCCAATAAAATGTTATCATAGAATGAAAAAAAAGCTTATGTATTCCGAAAAGGAATTTATATGTAAATATGGAATAGCTCCGGATTTTAAAGCACGTGTTCATTACGGTGAAGTAATGGTAAGTAATTGGTCCTTTGATAATAAGGAACGTATATTTATTGGCGATGTTCTGAATACAGCATCAAGAATTCTCAGTTATTGCAAAATAAGGAAAGTTTGATTTAGATATTCATAGCCTATTATATTCAGACCTTCCCATGAATCAAATTTCTTTTAAATGTGGTTCTGAAGACACACAACACTTGATATATACATTTAATCAAAAACACAAAACAACACCTTATTCAATATTGTAATTTGTAAAAAAGGTTAGTTGCAAAAAACTTTAAAGTCCATTTTTAAGACTTTTTAGTCTATACTGTAAACCCTTTTCACCTATACTTTTGTTACAGTAATTATTAATCACTTAAAATTTAATAAAATGAAAAAAGTAACAGCGGTTTTATCAGTAAAGTTTAACTCTTCTCATAGCCAAGAAAAGTTAATGCAAGTTTGTAATGAAGATTTAGATATTTTTAGAAATGTGCCTGGGCTCGTTGAAAAGTACTATCTAGCAGAAGAATCTACAGGAGCAATAAGTGGTATTTATTTATTTGAAACTAAAAGTGCAAGAGGAACATTCTGGACCTCAGAATTGGCTGCCAAAATACCTGAACGTTATGGGGTAATTGCCGAAACATTAAGAGTGGAGGAATACAACATGGCAATTGTATTAAATGATGCCATAATAGCTTAAAAAGGGGATTGGTTATTAATTTTATAATGACCAATTTTTCTGTTCATTTTTTAATCTAATTATCATGAAAAAAATATTAATGTTCGTTTACTCTATAGTTGCATATTTTATTGGTTTTGCTTCTTTACTATTCTGGATTTTATCAATAAGTCATCTAATACCAGAAATATCAATTGATAGAAATCCAGAAGCACCATTTTACTATGCCATATCAAAGAACATTGGACTTGTATTGCTTTTTGCAATACCTCATAGTGTAATGGCGAGAAAATCATTTAAGAACTGGATAACAAAAATTCTACCAAGACCAATAGAAAGAAGTACTTATGTATTACAAGCAGGAATTTTACTTTTTATTCTTATATGGAATTGGGAACCAATTGGTGGTAATATATGGTCAGTTAAAGAAGGAAGTATTCTATACTATACTATGTATGTTTTATTCTTTTTAGGCTGGTTAATTTTATTTATTAGTACATTTTTAATCAACCATTTTGATTTATTTGGACTGCGACAAACCTATTTAGAGTTATTAAATAAGCCATATACAGATTTAGGATTTAAAGTAGTTTCATTTTATAAATATACAAGACATCCATTATACTTAGGTGGAATAATGGGGTTATGGTTTACACCTAAAATGTCTGCAACTCATTTAGTATTTGCCATTCTTTTGACTGCCTATTTCTTTATTGGAGCACTGTACGAAGAGAAAGATCTAAAGAGTAATTTTAAATCTAAATATTTGGATTACATGAAGAAAACACCAATGATGATTCCTTTAACAAAAAGAAAGGTAAAATAAAACTATTGCTAGCAACATATATAAAAAATAGCAGAACTTGCGCAAGTCATTAGGTTTGCGCTTTTTTATTATCTTTCAACTAAAGAAAAGTATTTTTACTAAAGCCTGCTACTTTTCATATATAAGACCGTTGTAGCACATTTTGACCCGTGAACTTTCCTGAAATAGGTTGACTAAAAATTAATCATTTAATTATAGTCACTTATGAAAACAAAAAAAGACCACTGCCGAAAAAAAGCTACCAAAAAGTCAATCTAGAGACCAAACTACTGGTCATTGCCCAAAACATTGGCAAAAGAGATAGAGGTAAAGAAAAAAGCCCGCATAAAAGAAAGTGGCTCTATGGATGTTTTGGGATATCTAAACAAGCCTTATACAAAATGCTCAAAGCACAACAAAAGCAAGACTTTATTAATCAAAATAGGCAGGGACAAATCCTATAGGTTTTTAAGGTACAATAACTTACTGATAGAGAAACGTAAAAACTATATCACAACAACTAACTCAAACCATATGTACAAAAAATACAAAAACCTTGCAAAAGACCACGTCCCTACTCGACCTGAACAGCTCTGGGGTAGTGACATCACTTACACTAATACAGAAAATGGCCATAACTACTTAGCTTTGGTCACAGAAGCATATTCCAAGAAGATTATGGGATACAAACTCGACAATCATATGAGAACGTCGCTTTACAAAGAGGCCCTCGATATAGCCATTAAAAACAGAAAGCACCATAATCAAAAACTCATTCACCATTCGGATAAAGGTATATAATATTGTAGTAATGTATACACGCAAATTTTAAATAGAAAAACATCAAAATTAGTATAACGGAAGATAATCATTGCTATGAAAATGCCATGGCTGAGCGTGTAAACGGCATCTTAAAAGATGAATTTTATCTTGACCAGACCTTTACTGACGTGGCCCACGCAAAGAGAGCGACAAAAAATGCTATTAATTTATACAATGAAATAAGATTACATTTATCTTTAGACTTCAAAACACCTAATATGGTATATTTAAAAACAGCGTAAATCAATTATTAACCTGTAGCCATATTTCAGGACAAGACATTTGAAGAAATGTAACATCTTAATATGAATATAGATGAGAAAACACTATTTAACTATTTTACTGCTCGTTTTTTCACTGAGAGTCGGTTACTCACAGGTAATCAAGACGAAGCTTATAGATCAAGGAGGCAGTGGCAATTATCCGTCCATTGCCGTGACAGAACAGTCACTTCCTGATTTTGTGGTCTATAGACCTGAAAATATACAAAAGGCAGCTAAGCAACAAGGCAAATTACCCATACTCGTTTGGGCGAATGGCGGATGCATGAATTCGTCCATCCATCAAGAGCGCTTATTATCAGAGATTGCCTCGCATGGTTACATCATAGTTGCTATTGGAACTTTGCAAATGACTGTGGAAGAGCGGGTACACGAGTCCACTGCTGATGATGAACTCCTGAAAGCGCTGGACTGGATAACGAAACAGGCCAGAACCCAAGGCAGTGATTATTACGACAAGGTAGATTTGGACAAAATAGCGGCAGGTGGACACTCGTGTGGTGGGGCACAAACTCTGCGAATTGCTAATGACGCACGCATTAAGACCTATTTGATTTTGAATGCCGGCATGGGCAACATGACCATGGCTGGTGCGAGTTCAGCATCATTGCCAATGTTGCACGCCCCAATTATCTATATGATAGGAGGTAAGACTGACATTGCCTACGAAAATGCCGTTTTAGATTATGATCGAATCAGTCATGTGCCCGTCGTATTTGCTGACCATACTACAGCTGGTCACGGAGCAACTTTCTCGGAGAAGTATGGAGGGTCTTTTGCTCAATTGACGATTGATTGGCTGGATTGGCAGTTTAAAAACAAAGACAATTCTCATATTTTTTTGAATAATGATTTGTCGGATTATCCAGGGTGGACCATGAAAGCAAAGGGTTTTGAGACTGAAACTGGAAATACTGCCCCTATGGAGTTTACTCCGCCAGCATTAGAATTTGTTTGCGAATTGCAAGTGACCATTGACGATTCTATGTCATTAGGTGCTACGCCTCATGGAGATAGGATCATTATTCCGATTACCGGAGGTACCTTTAGTGGTCCTAAGATGAAAGGCGTGGTATTAAACGGAGGCGCTGATTATCAATATCGAAACCAAAATCTTAATCGCACGGAATTGAATGCTATATACACCATCAAGACAGATGACGGGGTATTGATTCATATACGTAACACAGGATTGATACATGAACCCTCAGAGGAAAGTTCTAAAGCGTTCTATTTCAGAGCCGCACCTAAATTTGAAGCCCCAATAGATTCAAAATATGCCTGGCTAAATAATGCTATCTATGTTTGTAAACCGGAAGGCAAAGACGGATATATATCCATACAAGTATGGAAAGTGCTGTAAATAGCCAGAGCAATCAATACAACCCGATTCCTACAAAAACTAACCATCAAATAAAGACAAAATGAAGACGATAAGATTTTTTGTATCCATCCTTTGCTTAGGCCTTATGGTTTCTTGCGTTGAGCAAACTTTGGATACAGTAGAGGTTACAGGCGGTTCCGTTCAAGGATTGAAAGAGAACGGGCTTAGTGTATTTAAAGGAATTCCTTTTGCCAAACCACCAGTGGGCGACTTGCGCTGGAAAGCCCCAGCACCTGTAGAACCCTGGGAAGGCATAAAAGAGACCAAAGAATTTGGTCCTTCTCCCTACCAACATGGCGAACCACCAGCGGGTAAGAGCGAAGACTGTCTGTATCTGAATGTATGGACACCCGCTCAATCGCCCAATGAAAAACTGCCCGTGTTAGTTTGGATATATGGAGGTGGATTTAGCTATGGATCTGCGGCAGAGCCTGTATGTACCGGTGAGCATTTGACTCAAAAAGGGATTATCGTGGTGAGTATTGCCTACAGAGTAGGGAAACTTGGCTTCCTGGCGCACCCGAAGTTGAGCGCCGAAAACCCACAAAAGGTTTCTGGTAATTATGGGCTGCTCGACCAGATTGCAGGTTTGCAATGGGTACAAGATAACATTGCCGGTTTTGGAGGTGATCCGGAGAAGGTTACCATTTTCGGAGAATCTGCTGGAGGGATATCGGTCAGCATGTTGTGTGCTTCGCCATTGGCCAAAGGCTTGTTCCGTGGTGCCATTTCTCAAAGTGGAGGTTCTTTTGGCCCAACCAGAGAGACCACGTATCCAGGTGAAAACATGAAGACATTACAAAAGGCTGAAGAAGACGGTAAAGACTTTCTAATAGAAGCCAACGTGTCCTCCATAACAGATTTGCGTAAGCTTAAAGTGGAAGAGCTGCCAATAAAACCTGGCATGGGCGGCGCATGGCCTAACGTAGATGGATATGTTATACCAGGTAACCAATTCCAGTTGTATAAGGAAGGTAAGTATAATGATGTCGATGTGCTTGTTGGT
The DNA here is from genome assembly GCA_022749295.1 of Flavobacteriaceae bacterium GSB9. Taxonomy (NCBI): domain Bacteria; kingdom Pseudomonadati; phylum Bacteroidota; class Flavobacteriia; order Flavobacteriales; family Flavobacteriaceae; species Flavobacteriaceae bacterium GSB9. The sequence continues at coordinate 3,570,349 of CP062007.1, read as the reverse complement.
TATAATTCTGATGAGTGTGCATTCTTCCTTACTGCTAAAACCCCCGAAGAGCATATCGCCAGAGTACAACAACGCTATGGTCCGTTTGCAGACACGTTACTTTCGGTCTTTCCTGTAGGAGAAAATTCAGTGCCTAAATCAGCTCGTGATCTCACCAGTGCTGCTGCTTTTGGTTGGCATTCCTGGACTTGGGCCCGACTTCAAGCTCAAACAGGCAATTCAAACGTATTCCTTTATTATTTTGATCAGCATCCAGACCACCCTGAGGGTTCTTCTATGCATGGATTTGGTTCACCGCACGGCAGTGAGATTCCTTACGTTTTCATGACGCTAGACAAGGGAAATCCCCAAACCACCGAGGCTGATATTGCCCTTTCTGAAACCATGAGTAGTTACTGGGTCAACTTCACTAAATATGGTCATCCAAACGCTGAAGGATTGCCCGATTGGCCAGAGTTTACCATGGAAAATCAGCAACTCATGTATCTCAATGAAAAGCCTCATGCATCCAATGTTCCGGATGAGAACGCGATGAAAGTTTTGGATTCATACTTTCAATGGAGGTTTACCGAGGAAGGCCAAAAGTGGGCAAAATAATTATAAGAAAAAAAACACAGAATACCTAAGCCGGGGATGTAGGTAAATGATACTTTGTTACTTTTACTCAAAATGATATCGATTTGATAAGTCGGAGCTTGGAAATCCTGTCCAACGTATATTGAGATTCGTTGGCTGTAATTTAAAAACTGAACTTTCCTGAAATAGGTTTACTGATGTCAACTCCATATATTTCTTTACATTTATTTATAAGAACTGAATTTGGAAAGAGTAAACTAGTGCTGCCTCAACAACTTTAAATCGAGTTTTATACTCACAGAACTGAACGAAATAATAGTAGGAAAAGAGAGAGGATTATCAATGTTGTCGAAGTCTTTGCTTCACTCTATAATATAACCTTATTTCTCTCTTTTGTTCTTTCTGATTAAAACATCAAAGTTAAAAGATTGTAAACTTAAGAAGTGTAAAACTGCTTACGGCTAAACTCCTCATCGGAATTCATTGGAATTCACTATCTTTAAGTTACGGCAGAAAACCAAGTAACAATTTTAACTTCTAAAAATATTTCTGATATGAAAACCAATAAAAGTTTAGCAGTAATCCTAATTCTAGCAGCATCGATATTCGTTCTAGTTGGATGGTATCCCCTTAAAAATGAATCAGGTATTAATTCAGGACAAAATGTAATTGTTCTACTCAAATTTAAAGCCCAACCAGACAAAGGGGGTCATGCGGTTTCAGCATTAATTAATCTTTTTGAAAAAGTTAAAGAAGAGCCAAATTTTATCTCAATAAAACTTCATGTTGACCCCACCGACAACACAAATATCTTACTCTACGAAGAATGGAAAGATCAGGATTATTATAATACCGAGCATATGAATACTGCACATTTGCAAGAGTTCATGGCCAATTCCAAAAACTTCATAGCTGGACCACCAGAAATCACTTTTTGGGAAGTCAAAAATATTGTTAAATAACAATACCATCTGCCTATACAGTATAAAACAATGTATGTTTTAGCACATAACCCAAAGCTTATGCGTGTCTACTCTGATGTTATATGAAAAAAACCCGCTAACAAAACCACATTATTCTTATAAGAAACGTTGTTCGTAATAAAACAGACTGCTTAATCAATATATTTTGAGATTTTGATATTTTACTTTTGAAACCTAGAACTAATTATACAAAAAGCGGAGCTTTTAATATTGCCTATCAGGTAATAGGAGAAGGTCCTGTAGACATTATTTATATTCCTGGTTGGGTATCAAATATTGATATGATGTGGTCTGAACCTAGATATGCTGCATTTTTAACAAGACTTACATTCTTCTCACGATTAATAATATTCGACAAAAGAGGTACTGGGCTGTCAGACAGATCTGATGAGTGTTCTACTATGGAAGAACGAATGGAGGATATCAATGCAGTAATGGACGCTACAAAATCAGAAAAAGCATTTTTATTTAGCCATTCAGAAGGAGGCTCAGTAAGTTTATTATTCTCTTTAAATTATCCAGGAAAGACATTGGGCATCATTGGTTTCGGAATTTTTGCTAAACGTAGATATTCTGAAGATTATCCATGGGCACCAACAGATGAAGAACGTGAAGTTTCAAATAGATTAATTGAAAACAATTGGGCACATGGTAAATTAGATGAATTGAGAACACTTGTACCTTCTCTTGCTCATGATAATGGATTCATGCATTGGCTAGCCAGTTATTTGCGTTCTGGTGGAAGCCCAAAAGCTGCCTTGATTTTACATAAACAATGTACACACATTGATGTGACTAATATTTTAGATTCAATAAAAGCTCCAACACTTTTACTTTTTAGGGAAGGAGATATCGAAATCCTAGTTGAAGAAGGCAGATATATCGCCGAGCGAATACCAAATTCTAAATTTGTTACATTTAAAGGAAAAGATCATCTTTTCTGGACTGGAGATACATATCCGATTTTAGCAGAAATACAAGAATTTGTTACTGGGATTCGCCCCAATAGAACAGATTTCAATAGGAACAATAAAGAAAACAAAAAATTAGGTATTGATTTAGAAACAGTTATGTCCGAAAATTTTTTATATAATTTAAAGGTTGAAGAATTTGCTAAATTATGTGGCAGAAGCCTTTCAACTTTCAAGAGGGATTTTAAAGCTGTTTATGATACTACACCTTCTAAATGGATTAAAACTAAACGCCTTGATTATTCTAAAAAACTTCTTATTGAAAGTAGTTTAAATATAAACCAAATATGCTATGAATGTGGATTCGTAAATTCATCACATTATAACAAATCCTTTAAAGAACAATTTGATATTACCCCACTTCAATTTCGGGTTAAAAATAGAGTACTCTAATTCTAACTCGCACTTTTGGACTTTTTAGAATGTTTTTTGAACTTTTTTGCAAGTTCTGAGAATTTGCTTTAAGTGATATTTGTTGTATTAATTTAAATAAGTATTACATTATGAAATCAAAATTAACCTTTACACTTTTCATCACTTTAGGTCTGTTCTTTACCAGCTGCAATGCTCAAGAAGACTTAATAAATGATGAATTCCCTGAAGCTAAACAAGAAGTAATGGAAACATTTGGTGCGATCGCACAAAGCATCAAGGATAAAGATTTAGACAAACTTATTTCTTTCCACGCTTATGGTCCAAAATTTACAGAATTTAAAAATGGAGAACCGCGTAATGGTGATAAAGCTAATGAAGCTCATGAACGGAATGTATTCGGTTCTGTTTCAGAAGTTATTAAATTTGATGCAAAAGATTTACAAATAGCCGTTTATGGCAATGTAGCAAATGTAACTTTTCATTCTGATTTCCATTTAAAATTTGATGAAGATTTAGTGATAGTAAACGATCAAATAACGTTATTATTTGTTAAAACTAACGATGGGTGGAAAATGGTGCATGAACATCACTCACCTTTAAAAAAAGTTGAATAACGTGCTGCAACAAAACAAAATCGCTACTACTCATAAACAAACATGATGATAACACATTAGGACAACCTTATATTTTGAAAGAAAATAGAATTAATTCCATTGAAATAAACAGAGAAGAGTTTCGGAAAATTGGACACCAATTAATAGATAACATTTCTGATTTTATCTATAACATTGACAAAAAACCTGTTACAACAAATGAAACTCCAAGTCAATTACAAGATATATTAGGAAGCTCTCCTTTACCTGAAAATGGTATATCCTCAACAGAACTAATAACTAGAGCAACGGATTTATTACTTAACCATTCGTTGTTGAATGGGCATCCTAAATTTATGGGATATATAACTTCATCTGCTTCGCCAATTGGAGCCTTAGGTGAATTATTGGCATCAACTATTAATCCAAACGTTGGTGCCCACATTTTAAGCCCTATAGCTACTGAAATTGAAAAACAAACAGTTCAGTGGTTAGCTGAATTTATTGGCCTTTCCTCAAACTATGGAGGAATTTTAGTTAGCGGTGGAAATATGGCCAATTTTACTGCATTTTTAGCTGCACGAACAGCCAAAGCACCTAAAAGTATAAAAGAAGATGGGCTTTCAGATATATCTAAAAAGTTAACTGTTTATTGTTCTAAAACCACACATACTTGGATTGATAAAGCTTCTATATTATTTGGTTTAGGTACAAAATCTGTTCGTTGGATTAAAACTGATTCTTCAAATAGAATGAATAATAAAATTCTAGAAGAAACGATTAAAAAAGATATAGAAAATGGTTGCCAACCCATAATGGTAATAGGTACAGCTGGAGACGTAAGTACTGGTGTTGTAGATAACTTGGAAGGTATTTCAACTATTTGCAAAGCTTATGATTTATGGTTTCATATTGATGGTGCTTATGGTTTGCCGGCAGCCGTTATTCCCAAATACAAAAAAGACTTATTTGATGGAATTTCAGAAGCTGATTCCCTAGCTCTTGACCCACATAAGTGGTTATACAGTCCACTTGAAGCGGGTTGTACTTTGGTTAAAAACCCTCAACACCTAATAGATACCTACAGCTCACATCCTGAATATTATAACTTTAGCAAAAGCAAAACCGAGATCGCTGAAAACTTTTATGAGTATGGGTTGCAAAATTCGCGTGGCTTTAGGGCTTTAAAAGTTTGGTTAACTTTACAACAAGTAGGCAGATGTGGTTATGAAAAATTAATTCATGAAGATATAGAATTATCAAAACAACTATTTCAGCTTGCAGATAACCATAAAGAATTAGAGGCGGTATCTCAAAATTTAAGCATTACAACTTTTAGATATATTCCACCGAACTGTGAGGAAGATAACGAATATTTGAATATACTAAATCAACAATTAGTAAATCAATTGCAGAAAGAGGGTGAAGTCTTTCTATCCAACGCCATTGTAAATAAGAAGTATTGTTTAAGAGCTTGCATTGTTAATTTTAGAACAACACAAAAAGACATTGAAGAAATTATTAACATTATTATTCGAGTAGGAAGAAAAATACAATTAAAACTATTAAATGTAAAAAAATAATGGGTAAGAAATCAAAAATAATAAGAACCTGGAAAGGATGGACTACCATAGAAAATGCTCCTATTTATGAAGATATGCTTATTAATGAGATATTTCCATCAGTAAAAAAGAAAGGAGTGGATGGATTAGAAAAAGTTAGTATTTCGACGAGGCAAATCGACGCTGAAATGGAGTTTTTTCTGGTTCTTAGGTTTGACTCTCTAGAATCCGTAAAAAAATTTGCAGGAGAAAATTATAAAAAAGCATATATACCTGATAATGCAAAGGAAGTATTAAAAAGGTATGACAAAACTGCTGAACATTATAAGTTAAAAGGAGAGTTAATACTCAAAGTGACGAAAGAATAGTGTTTTTACAATAAAAAAAAGTGATTTAAGTGCTTAAACGAAAATGAATTTTATAAATTTATTGTCAGTATAATTAAAAAAAGTTAATAGTAAAGTCCCTATTTTCATATCCAAGTCCGTTAGCCAGAATTAATTAATCTATATTAAACAAAACAACGCAATTATGGACACTAAAAATGAAAATCAAATTAACCCTTCTAAAATAATGCAAATTGGGATGGGATTTTGGGCGTCAAAAACTTTACTTACAGCCGTTAATATGGAGCTGTTTACTCATCTTGCCAACGGATCATTATCAGGTAAAGCAATTAAAAACAAATTAGGGTTAAATGAAAGATCCTTATTTGATTTTCTTGACACTTTAGTGGCGTTGGGATTTTTGCACCGTTCTGGATTAAAAGAGAACGCTTTATATAGTAATTCGGACGATTCAGACTTGTTTTTAGACAAAAATAAGCCAAGCTACATTGGAGGTATTTTAGAAATGTCTAACAATAGGTTATATCCTTTTTGGAATGACTTGGAAACGTGTCTAAAAACTGGCAAACCACAAAATGAGACTAAAAATGGAGGCAAGCCAGTATTTGAAGCTATTTATGCACATGAAGATAGGTTAAGGGAATTCATACACGGCATGGGAGGAGTTCAAGCTGGTAACTTTATGAAGCTAGCGCATGATTTTGATTTTTCGAAATATAATACCCTATGTGATATTGGAGGCTCAGGTGCTAATCTTTCGATACATATCGCAAAAAATCACAGCCATATGAAATGCATCTCTTTTGATCTTGATCCCGTCAGTCCAATTGCAAAGAAAAATGTGGAAGCTTTCGGATTAAGTGACAGAATAGAGGTTCGTTCAGGCGATTTTTTTATAGATGAATTGCCACAAGCAGATATACTCACAATGGGTAATATTCTTCATGACTGGGGCTATGAAGACAAAATAATGTTAATAAAAAAAGCTTACAATGCCTTACCGGATGGTGGCGCTCTAATTGTAATTGAAAATATTATTGATGATCAAAGAAATAAGAATGCATTTGGATTATTGATGTCACTAAATATGGCTATCGAAACAGATCAAGGATTTGATTTTACAGCCTCGGACTTTAATCAATGGGCAAAAGAAGCAGGGTTTGATCAAACGAGGGTAATACCACTAGTTGGGCCTTCTAGTGCCATTATCGCTATCAAGTAAACCTTTTACTATCACTTTACAATGGGCATAAAACGACCACTTATACTAACCGTTTTAGCTAATTAAAAACAAATAAAATGAGTAAAACAATAAAGGTAGCAGCAGCACAACTTTCCCCCGTTTTCTTAGACAAAGAAAAAACAATTGAAAAGGCTTGTAAAGCGATTTTAGAAGCTGGTGAAAACGGCGCTAAATTAATCGTGTTCCCTGAGGCCTTTATTTCTGGTTACCCAGATTGGGTATGGCTTATTCCTAATAGTAAAGGAGCTGATTTAAATGAGCTTTACTTAAAACTTGTTGAAAATGCCATTTCTGTACCAGATGATTCTACCAAAAAACTTTGTGAAGCAGCCAAAAAAACTGGAATAAATGTTGTTATCGGTATGCATGAACGTAATATTGAAACTAGTAATGCAAGTTTATTTAATAGCTTACTTTTTATTGATGACAAAGGCATAATTCTAGGCAAACATAGAAAGTTAATACCAACGGGCGGAGAACGTCTGGTATGGTCTCAAGGAAACGGTAGTACACTATGTTCTTATAACACTTCCGCAGGGATAATAGCTGGTTTAATCTGTTGGGAAAATTTTATGCCATTGGCAAGAAATGCCATTTATGAATTTGGAACTCAAATATTAGTTTCACCAACTTGGGATAAAAGCCCCAACTGGCTTCAAACCATGCAGCATATTGCAAGGGAAGGCGGATTGTTTGTTATTAGCACTTGTATGGCTTTAAATATGAATGATATTCCTGATGAGTATGAATTTAAAAAACTTTACCCTGAAGGAAGAGAATGGATTAATGTTGGTAATAGTTCTATAATTACACCAAATGGTAAAGTTATTGCTGGACCACTAGAAGCAGAAGAAGGCATATTATATGCAAATATCAATCTTCAAGACATTATTAAAGCAAAACGCATGTTTGATGTCGTTGGACATTATTCGAGACCTGATGTTTTTAACTTCGATATAAAAACAAATGAAAACCGGCTTAAGCGCCGTCAATAGTTTATTACTTATAAATTCCTCTCTAAAATCTGTTATTTAAGTCAATTTATGACATTATAAGTACATAAGGATACAAAAAACCATTTAAATGATTATCTGGGTTCCAAAGTATTTTTTCTAATTTAAATCGCTAATTTTAATGCTATATATATGCTCTAAATCTTTTACTTATTTAAGTTTAGCCATGTGAAAACACATCTGTAACTTATTAGTTTCATGAATTTAGGAAAAATATAAACTTTAGAATAGCGTTATTCTCGGTAGATGGATTTTAGAAAAGAGGTCAGTTCGTCTCCTGTTTTGAACTGTTTTAAAAAATCGTCGTTTAGAAAATCTTCTTTCTTCATAAGTGTGTAAATTTTAAAATTAAACAAAAAAATATCGAGAGCAGGAACCCTCGATATTTTATACTTTACACACTTTGTGCGATACTACCAATAATTACTTGGCTTTTCTTTTTAAAATTTAAACTCTAATACTTAACCAATCTCACTTGTTGAACTTTATCGCCTTGTTTTAACCAAACCACGTAGGTTCCTGCTTCTAAATCTTCTCCAAAATAATAGGTTTCATTAATAAGAAGAGACCCTACATGAACTAATTTATTTGTAACATCAAAAACATTAATTTGGACATTATCAATAAGGTTACTAGAATTTACTTTTAAATTAAAATGAGCATCAGAAGGATTAGGCCAAGACTTCACAACTATGCCTTCAATTGTAAACTCTTCGTTATCTAAAAGTTCAACGGTTTCTTGCTTAGCTATTCCTCCACTGGCATCACCTAAACTAAATCCGCTATGAACCACCAAATTTCCACCATTTAGAACTTGCTTAATTGTATTAACACCAGTCCAATTACTAGCATACAATAATTCATTTCCATCCCAGAGAGCAAAGCTTATTTCATCATTATCACCTGGCTCCCCTTTATCGGTCATCTTAACGTGCATGATTTTATTTCCTCCCAAAGAAATTGGATTGAGAGGGTCGGTTATATCCCTATAATTACATTTAGAGGTAAACACAGCATACATCAAATCTTCACTTTGAATATCTATTCCCAATGCGTCCGTTGCATTTGATTTTGCTTGATAAACTCTTCCACCACTTCTCCATATAAAATTTAATTTCCCTTGAAGTTTGGTTCCTCTCTTATTAAACTTCACATTAAAACCAAAGTTTGTTTTGGTTCCTAGAGTGGAAGGATAGGTTCCTGCTGATGACGTTGGAATGATGTGTCCACCACCAGTTATAAAGTCCCCTTCTGGCACATATACTGTGATTACTGTTTGGTCTGACCCAATATAATATCCATCTACCAATATTTCTAAGGTATAGGTTTCGGATGTACTTTGTTTAGACAACTCAACAGTATGAGCCATAGAAATAATACCTGTATGAGAATCTACCAACTGACTAATTGGTGTTGCTGCCATAATTATTGTTCCATCCAACACAAACGACACTGTTGCATTTTGGATATCACCCCTATGAGCGTCCAATATATCCTGTATCGAGACTCTTAAATCTAAAATTGCAGTTAAATTAGTAGTACTCTGAGTTGCTGTTATCTCATTCCCTATATAATTAACATTAGAATTCTCTTGTGTTATATCAAAAGCATCAGAATCAGTACTGCCTAAATAACTGGCATCTTCTAAAAATTCGGTTTCAACCGTATAAATGTTGTCAGGATTTTGTGTTAATATTAAGGTTGTCGAAGCAATACCATTAGCATTCGTGGTAGCTGTAGTGCTTTGACTACCAATAATAAACTTTATTGTTTTTCCTGCTACACCTATATTGGAAACATCATCTGTTAATGTAGCAGATAAATCTACACTGTCTGAATATTGCTCATCCAAGTCTCCTGTATATATTAAGGTGGTAGGACGTTTTTTAACTAACACAGTAGTCGTACAAGTTGAAGAGTTCCCGTTAACATCAAGTGCTGTCCAAGTCATGACATTACTTCCCAAATCTAATTGCACTCCATCCATAGTAGTTCCATAGGTGCTTGGAGATCCTCCAACATAAGTGATTGTATTAATGCCGCAATTATCGTTAGCCGTTGCGTTAAATTCTGTTCCGTCAATGGTGTAATATGTTTGGTATGGATCAACATAACGTTCTTGATTTAAAACGCATGTAATAATAGGTTTTACATCATCGTGCACCGTTACATTCGCCGTTTTGCTATCGCTGTTGCCATTGAAATCGGTTACCGTCAAGGTCACCACAATGGGGTTGTTGGCAATATCCGAACAATCAAAGCTATCAATATCCAAAGCATAATCCGCAATGCTGCAGTTGTCCGTTGAGCCATCGTCAACATCCGTCGGAACGATGCTCGCCGCACCGTTGGCATCCAGATATACATCTATGTTTTTCGTAATGACTATTGGTTTCACATCGTCATGCACCGTAACGTTCGCCGGAGCACTGTCGCTGTTGCCATTGACATCGGTTACCGTTAAAGTCACCACAATCGGGTTGTTGGCAATATCAGAACAATCAAAGCTATCAATATCCAAAGCATAATCTGCAATACCGCAGTTGTCCGTTGAGCCATCGTCAACATCCGTCGGTACGATGCTCGCCACACCGTTGGCATCCAAATACACATCGATGTTTTTCGTAATAACTGTTGGTTTCACTTCGTCGTGCACCGTTACATTGGCCGGAGCACTGTCGCTATTGCCATTCACATCCGTTACCGTTAAGGTGATCACAATGGGGTTGTTGGCAATATCCGAACAACTAAAGCTATCAATATCCAGAGCATAATCTGCAAGGGCGCAGTTGTCCGTTGAGCCATCGTCAACATCCGTCGGTACGATGCTCGCCACACCGTTGGCATCAAGATATACATCGATGTTTTTCGTAATAACTGTTGGTTTCACTTCGTCGTGTACCGTTACATTGGCCGGAGCACTATCGCTGTTGCCATTCACATCGGTTACCGTCAAGGTCACCACAATGGGGTTGTTGGCAATATCCGAACAATCAAAGCTATCAATATCCAAAGCATAGCTCGCAATGACGCAGTTGTCCGTTGAACCATCATCCACATCGGTCGGTACGATACTCGCCTGACCATTGGCATCTAGATACACATCAATATTTTGGGTCATAACTATGGGCTTAATGTTGTCGATTACCGTGACCGTAGCCGTACAGGTCGATGTGTTCCCATTGTTGTCCTCAACTGTAAGGGTAACCATATTGTCCCCAATGTCGGCACAGGTAAAATCAGTCGTATCCAAGGTCAGGTTTTTGATGCCGCAGGCATCGTTACTGCCGTTGTCGATATCCGCTGTGGTGATACTGCCCAAGCCGAGAGCATCCAACTGCACAGTGGCATTCTTACAAAGAGCTATAGGAGGTATATTGTCTATAACACTAATTGTAGAGTTACAAGACGAAGAATTTCCATTTACATCTGTAACAACTAAAGTAATTTCCTTTTCTCCAACATCAGAGCAACTCAATTCACTCGGAAACACCTCTCGTTTTAATATCCCACAAGCATCCGTAGAACCAGCGTCTATTAAATCTGGGCCAATATTTAGAACTCCCGATGCAGGCAATTGCACAACTAAATTTGTATTTATTTTACCAGATGCATAATAAAGAATATTTCTTCTAAGATTTGTCGCATCTGGCTGAGGGCTGTGAAAATTTGTTGTTGTCATTCCTCCGAATAATACGTGGCCCTGTCCGTAACTGGCCTCTACCAGAGTATGTCTACTTAAATCATTGGCATCATGAATAATTAAAGAGGCACTTAAAGTCGCTGGACAAATTATAGAATGGGAAAAAAAGTTACCACTGTAGTTTTGTCCCACTACAGTGGGGTTTGATAGAACCGGGTGATTATCAACAACCTTAACAGTAGAAATATAATTTGGATATTTTAAGACAACCCCTCCAAATCCCCAATTCATATTACCTCCTTCATTTGGAGCTGCATTCAAGAACAAAACATTTCCATCAGAAACATATTGTTCCATAGTTGTGATATTAGCATCCACGAATGTTTTCATTTCTAAGGCATTACTATCTCCTCCTTCCATGTAAATGAAATTGTAATCTCCATTTAACAATGTATTTGGATTTACTGTTTCATAAAACAATAAATCCCAATTGCCTGCCCCAAAAACCGCATCCATATGCTCTGGATTTGTATTGGAAAACCAGGGCTCTCGCGCCTGTGCGCGCACATAGGCTGCTTTAACAACTCCACCACCACTGGAAATACATAAGGTATTTGGAGCCACATTATCTTCTACCGTAATAATAGCATTTTCGGTTGCAATATTTCCGTTGACATCAGTTACCGTTAATTCCACCTCATTAGCTCCAATTGAATTACAATCAAATTGTGTTTGACTCAGTGATAGGTTCTGAATACCACAATTATCTTTACTGCCATTATCTACAGCCTCAGGAGTTGCTATACCAAGTCCATTATTATCCAATTGCACTATAATATCTTGGGTAAGGGCTATAGGCAAAATATTATCGTGAACAGTTACGTTGGCCGGAGCACTGTCGCTATTGCCATTCACATCCGTTACCATTAGGGTCACCACAATCGGATTATTGGTGATATCAGCACAATCAAAACTATCGATATCCAAAGCATAGCTCGCAATGCCACAATTGTCTATTGAACCATCATCTACGTCTGTAGGTACGATACCCGCCTGACCATTGGCATCTAGATACACATCGATGTTTTTCGTAATGACTGTTGGTTTCACATCATCGTGTACCGTTACATTGGCCAGAGCACTGTCGCTGTTGCCATTCACATCGGTTACCGTCAAGGTCACCACAATGGGGTTGTTGGCAATATCCGAACAATCAAAACTATCAATATCCAAGGCATAGCTCGCAATACTACAGTTGTCTGTTGAACCATCGTCTGCGTCGGTCGGAACGATGTTCGCCGCTCCGTTAGCATCCAGATACACATCGATGTTTTTCGTAATGACTGTTGGTTTCACATCGTCATGCACCGTTACATTGGCCGGAGCACTGTCGCTGTTGCCATTGACATCGATTACCGTTAAGGTTACCACGATTGGATTGTTCGCTATGTCACCGCAACCGAAGCTGTCGATGTCCAGGGCGTAGCCCGCTATGCCGCAATTATCCGTGGAACCATCGTCCACATCCAAGGGAACGATACCGGCCTGACCATTGGCGTCCAGGTAGACGTCGATGTCCTGGGTAACCACTATGGGTTTTACATCGTCGTGCACCGTCACGTTCGCCGTCGCACTGTCGCTGTTGCCGTTAACATCGGTTACCGTTAAGGTCACCACAATGGGGTTGTTGGCAATATCCGAACAATCAAAGCTATCAATATCCAAAGCATAATCTGCAATACTGCAGTTGTCCGTTGAGCCATCGTCAACATCCGTCGGTACGATGCTCGCCGCACCGTTGGCATCCAGATATACATCGATATTTTTGGTTAATACTATAGGAGGTGCCTCGTCTTTAACCGTTACCATAGCCTCACAGCTTGCTTGTGCCCCTAAAGTACTTGTCACGGTAAGGACTACTGTATTCTCACCAATATTCTCACAAGTAAAAGTATCATTATCTAAACTTAAACTACCTATACCTACTACCGAATTAGAACCAGCATCTATATCTTCAGGTGCAATGCTTACTGTTCCATTTTCATCTAAATACACTGTAATAGATTGACATAGGGCATTTGGTACGGGATCAATAACCGTTACCTCAACTGGCACACTAGTTTCATTACCACTTGGATCGGTTCCAATTAATTCAATGGTAACAGGGCTATTTAAGGCATCTTGAGCGCCAAAAGTATCTTGGCTTATGCTATAAGTTACAGGTCCACAATTGTCTGAACCACTCACTAAAACATCATCAGATATAATACTAACCGTACCACTTGCCGTTAAAGTGACTTCTATATTTTGACCAACAACTTCAGGTGCCAAATTATCTTCAACTATAATATTTGCAGTTGCAGTTGATGAGTTACCATGAATGTCGTTAACAGTTAAGGTTACCTGAGAACCAGCATTCCCTAATCCAGGAACACCAGTAACCCAATCGGATGAGGGATCCATGTTTGTTAAGGTCCCGTTATTTACATTAATAGACTTATCTTGAGCAACTATATTTTCACCCTCATTGAGATTATAATAAGCTATTAAACCGGTTTCGTTTCCTAATAAACCAATATTCATTCTGTTTTGAATGTCAGCTGGTGTTATTACATAATTCCACACTCTTATATCATCTAATTGTCCGTTAAAAAAACTGGATATTGCTGAATCATAGTTAGCATATTGTGCTCCTATATAAGGTGTATGGGAACTTGAAAAGCCTCCTGAACCAAATAATTGATTGGTTGTTGATTGTTCTACACCATTATAATAAATTTTAGCAGAATTTGACGATGTGTTTACTACTGCTGCAACATGATACCATTCATTAATATTCAATTGTGTTGTTGCTGTATAGATAATACCTCTTGTTTGTATAGCAGATGGTGAAGTGGTAATATTTATTGCTCCATTGATAACTCTAAACCAAATACCTTTATAATCTCCACCTCCACAACTTGAATTAGGATCATCACAATTACTTAGAATCTGGAATTGACCAGTTTGAGAATTTATCTTTACCATAGCTTCAATAGAGAATTGTTCAGGTAGAGTTATTGGGTTTGGTAAGTCAACATAATCATCAACACCATCAAAATCTAATGCATAATTATTACTTTCTGCTTCAATATCTTCACATGAAAAACTATTCTTATTAATAGATATACTTTGTATCTCACAATTATCTGTACTGCCATTATTAACTTGCTCGGCAGTTATTAAAGCTTGTCCATTTTCATCCAACTCAAGAGTAATATCTTGTGCTATGGCTATAGGTGCTTCCTTATCTTCTACGGTTATAGTCTGTATGCAAGTGTTGTTATTACCATTTGCATCGGTAGCCGTCCAGGTAATTTCTGTTTCCCCAACAGGGAAAATTCCCGAAGCATCTCCAGTTCCTGTTATTGAATTGGTTAAGCTAACAGGTGAAATTGATGCCGAAGAAGCGACCCAATCGGTAGCGGGATCCATATTGGTTAGAGTTCCAGTGTAACTATTTGTTGTTCCATCAGCTAATGTTGTACTACCAACACCATCTTCAAAATTATAATACGAACTAAGCCCAGATTCACTTCCTGTTAAAATTTTATTATAACCACTTAAAATTTCGTTACCAGATAAGGTGCGATTCCAAATACGTACCTCATCAATTTGACCTGTATAAGGTTCTCCTTGTCCAGCTGTACTATATGGGTGACCTAATCTTAGTTCTGAAACGCCATTACCAGGACCAACTGGCAAAATAGACCTTCCTAATTCTTGGCCATTTTGATATAAGATAACCTCATTTGTATTATCATCAAAACTTGCAGCAACATGTGTCCAAGTATTGGGCGTATCAACTATTTCTATAGCATACCCTCCTAAAGAGCTTCCATTATGGAGATAGAAATATAAAGTGTACTTATTATTTCTCCAATTATTACGCAATCCAAAATCAAAGTTATAGTTAGTTCCAAATACAGACCCCTTGCTTATAATAGACCTATAACCTTCAGAATGAATATAGGTAGGATTCACCCAAGCTTCTAAGGTGAAATTAGTCAAGTGGGGGTAATTAGACACGCTTATATAATCGTTACTTCCATCAAAATCCAAAGCTGTCGATCCAATATTACAATTATCGCTCACACTTGGAGGTACAACCTCCACATAAGCCTCACAAAGTCCTTCATCGTTATCAACATTCATAGGAGTACAAACTATTGTTGGAGGTGTAACGTCATTGATAATCACATTTTGAGTTTGTGTAACAGTACCTCCGTTAAATGTATATGTCCAGGTTATTTCAGTTATTCCTTGGGATGTTATTGGCAATACCATATCTGCAACACCAACATATTGTACGCCACAAGCATCGGTTGCGGTTGGCGCTGTAATTTGCTTCACTTCACATTCGGCCTCTACATCAGGTAAGTTGGCAACATCTGGGATAGGTACTAAGAGGCCTAAATCTGGAGCTCCCACAGTATGGGTTCCTGTTGTTATACAATCATTAGCCGAACGTACACTATAATCAAAGGTTCCTGCTGCAATACCAGGAAATATTCCCGAAGTATTTGTAATTCCATTAAACGTATAAATAAACGGCGTAGCATTGTTAGCATCTGCTACAGCAGTAAGTGTTAATTCATTACCTGGGGTACTACATACATCCTCAGCACTATAAAAACTACTATATACCGAAGTAAAGAAACTGGTATTTGGTGGTGTACTGGCATTGTTGTAAAACTGTGTTAAAGGTTCGTTAGTGCCTTGTACTTCGAAGGCAAACCACACTTGAAAATCGCCTTGTTGTTTAACATCTAAGGTTGAATAATCTAAACTCAAACCGGGTACTCCAGCTTCACCACCATCAACAATGTTAGCTGGAATACTACCTACCGTAGCTGCACCCATAGGCGAAGGTCCCGTAGCGCCTGCCGGTTGCACTTGAAATCTAAACTGGGTATTTATACTTTGCAATTGGCCGTTGGCTGGATTGGTCCAAGTTAATGGTGCTGTACTGTAAAAGGTAGCCACACCAGTTGTTGCATCATAACTATGAAAGCTCATAGAGCCTGTTGGTTGCTGGCTGCTATGCCGTGGGTTTTCAATATTGTTGAACGTAAACCACAAGCCTCCATAATTAGTTGGACTTAAATTGGTGTATATATATGTTTTTCCTCCAGGCTCCCCTGGGTTACTTCCTGAGGAGGCAAAGGTAAAATCGGTACCCTCTATAAAATCAACGCCAAATTCCAATGGTGTTACTGGACCATAAGTGACATCGGTGACTTCAAAATTAACCGTTACCGGGTTTTGGTTATCCGGAGTAGCCGGATTACAATCGTTATCCACGCCATCACAGCTTATTTCTGGTGCCCCTGGATATATTGAAGCATTTGTATCGTCACAATCACCAGCGCATAATGTTACCCCATCACCATCTTGATCGAAACCTTCGTCGGTAGTACCATCGCAGTTATTGTCAACACCATCGCACACTTCTTCGGCAAAGGGGTGAATGGCGTTATTGCCATCGTTACAATCGTCGTTATTTTCAACAGTATTGGGCAATTGATAACAGCTGGCCGTTCCGGGGTCGTTGGCATCACCAAAGCCGTCACCATCATTATCGGCAAACCACAGTTCTCCGCCAGATTCATCAACCTCGCCATCACAATCGTTATCGATACCATCACAGATTTCTTCGGCATCTGGATTAATATTAGGATCACCATCATCGCAATCGCCATCGCAAACGGTAAAGCCATCACCATCGGCATCCACAGAGTTGGGGTTTACGTCTACTGTAAACTCAACACTTTCTTCGCAATCTGGGTTATCCACTTCACGAACTTTTACGGTATAGTTTCCTGCTTGTAAGTTTTCTATAGGTAAAACAAATGGGTTAGATTGTGGAAGTGGTAAGGAAATCCAATTGGTGCCATCTAAACTCCCTTCTATGGCTACTGGGCTATCACTAAAATTAATGGTTATTTCTGCACGGCCGTCATCAGTATCAGAACAGTTGGCATCGGTGGTTGTTGCTGTTACACTTGTAAGATTGCAACAATTATTCATAGGTACTTCAAAAACTGCATTTAACGTTGTGTCAAGAAAGAATAAGCTTTGGCAACCTGCTATATTTGTGCTTGGACCAAATGCCAAATCTGTAACACCTGAGGCATTATCCACGAAAAGTGTAGATGATCCTCCATTGGCATTTGTATATAAAATCCTGTTTTGTCGGGTTCCATTTTTTCTAAGAATAGTACTATAAATATCTCCAGTTGCAGGATCAATAGCACCATTGCTATAAGCGCAACTACCAGTAAGCAAAGAACTGAACACATTGGTCGGGCTTACCCATGCCACATTAAATGGAGTTCCATCAATATGCCCCGATGCATTTAATGTGTAATTATTTTGCCCCCCACAATCTACATAAACAGCTATATTGCCATTCGGTTGAATACCAAAAGCATCTCCATGATTTCCATTTATTAACCCGGCAGTATTTCCTAAAAAAACAGATCCCGAAGGCGGCGTAATACGATAAAAAGTGGTTATTGGTTCTCTAGACACAATTAAATTTCCATTAGCGTCAAAATCTAAATCATATCGACTTCTACTATGAACTGGAGAATTAGTTGAATAAATGCTAGTTGTTCCATTTTGAGGGTTTATTTTCATGACATTGTATCCGTTCAATGTATAAATTTGATTATCTGGCCCCCATCTCATTTGAACCAAACTGTATCCCTGAAATGGATAATTCCCTAAAAGCGAAACAACTCCAAAAGGAGAAATCTTGTATAAATTAAAATTAGAAAAAGTGGAGATTGTAGCTACAGTTGCCACATAAACATCACCGTTAACAGGATCAGCGACAATTCCGTTTAGTTCCTGATTAGCGAGCAAACCTCCCTGAGCAAGCTGATTTATGCTATACCCCGCTGGCACTGTGGGTTGTTGTGCTTGATTTATATGTGTAACCAATAACGCAACACACCAAATAAATAGTTGTATATATTTTTTCATAACAATGTGTTTTAGTTATTAGGTATTTTTACATAAGCTGCTATACTAGAAGGCGAGTAAGAAAATGGCAAATCAATTTTTAATAAGCTTTCTTTTTCACAATCAGCTGTTATTTTCTGCCCTACAGTTGTTGAAATAGTAATATTTTTAGTAAAAGATTTTCCGCTTTCATAGTCAAGTATTACTATCTCAAAACCAGAGGTC
Source organism: Flavobacteriaceae bacterium GSB9 (assembly GCA_022749295.1). Classification (NCBI taxonomy): domain Bacteria; kingdom Pseudomonadati; phylum Bacteroidota; class Flavobacteriia; order Flavobacteriales; family Flavobacteriaceae; species Flavobacteriaceae bacterium GSB9. Next base: position 3,551,810 of record CP062007.1, on the reverse strand, counting down.
ACATCATTGGGAGCTCCATACTTTTCACTTTCATTATGAAGAAAAAGAAACACTTGATTTTTATCAGTATTATCACATTTCACAACGCGGAATTTAACATCAACATGTCCGGGCAATTCCCCTATTAATCTCATTTCCTGAGTTTCTATTGGTGAGGTTTGGGAATTTAGTTGATAGCATGTTGTCATGAACAAAATACTTAACAACATAATGCTGTTCGGATTTTTCCATTTCCAATGAATCAAATCCAGTTTAAAAGTTTTCATAATGGTTGGTTTTTAGTTAATAGCAATACTTAGTCCATAGTATTAACTATGGTAAAAACAAAAAGTAAGATTAATGTAGATAGGGTTGGCTATTAAAAATTAAGAAGGGATGCTTTTAATTAATCTTAAGTTTTTAAAATGGCACCCATGCTATAAAACACGGGCACCTATTTTAAATGCTCCCTAAGAACTAATTAATAGCATTATAAAATTAGAATCCTTATTCGTACCATACAATACCTATTTTTAGGTATTTTTATTCGACTAATCGATAAATATTGCGTTTAAAAGAATTGTTACATACTATTCAAGTCAGATGTTGTTAACAATAGTTCAAAAAAAAAAAGCATTTAAACCTTTTAAAATGTTATATAACAGATATTTTCTAGTGTCATATATAGATTTTTCTTATTTTTAAAGTAAGAGTATTTAGAACCAATGATATGGGTTACGAAAATGAAGATCAACTTTTAAGTATTTGGGACAATCAAAATCTTGTCAATCCATTACAAAAAGAAGTTCAATTAGAATTAATTGACCAGATTGCTTCTCTTTTTGCTATTGGACCTTATTATTATTACATTCTTAATTACAAAACACAAGAAATAGCCTATGTACATAGAGGAATTAAAACCATACTTGGGTTAGAACCACAGTGTTTTAATTTAGATGTACTAAATGCTATAATGAAGCCTGAAGACCTTGCCAGAATGGCGGAAAAAGAAAAAACAGCTTCTCTTTTTTTAAAGCAAAACATAGCACCAAAAGACATTCCTTCTTATAAAATAGCATACTTAATGCGTTTAAAACATCGAGATGGCAGTTATAAAACTATTTTGCACCAAAGCAAAGTTTTAAACCTTACAAATGATGGTGCTGTACAAACATCCATTCATGTCCATACCGATGTAACCTACTTAAAAATGCCTATTAACCATCAAATATCTTTTATAAGTCAAGATTTACCTTCTTATCTTGCCATTAACACCTCAAATTCACCAGAGAAAATCTCAAATACATTAAATAGTATATTAACTAAGCGCGAAAAAGAAATTATTTATCAAATGGCCTTAGGCGAAACTTCAAAAAATATTGCAGATACTTTATGTATATCAGTTCATACCGTAAACACTCATAAAAAAAATATCATGAAAAAATCGAAGTGCAAATGTACTTCAGAGCTTATTAGCCAATGTTTAATGCAAGGAATTATTTAAATGACAAAAAAAAAAGGCATTGATAAAGTTATGAGCGTTTGGAAAGCTCAAAACAAAATTCTTCTTCCAGGAAAACGTCAAGATATAAAGCAAATAGTGAATGAGTTAGCGCGTTTATTTTCTCACAGCTCTTTTTATTACCTCATTATGAATTTTGATATTGCAGATATAGATTATGTAAGTGAAGGTGTTTGTGATGTTTTAGGTATAAGTCCTGAGAAAATGAATTTAGAAAAATTCTTAAGCTTGATGCATCCGGATGATTTAGACAAAATGCATCAAAAGGAACGTACTTCGCTCTCCTTTAAATTGAATAAAATACCAAAAGAAGATATTACCAAATATAAAACAGTATACCTTATGAGATTAAGGCATGCAGATGGCTCTTATCGAACCATTTTACATCAATCTAAAGCCTTTACTGTGTCAGAAGACGGTAAGGTATTTCAAACCATTTGTGTGCATAACGATATTACTCATCTTAACCCAGTCATAGACCATAAAATATCTTTTATAAGTCAAGAATGCCCATCTTATTATGCTTTAGATACAGAAACTGAATTAACATTAATACAAAACAGTTTTAAAGAACTTTTTACCAAACGCGAAAAGGAAGTTGTTAACCTAATTTTACAGGGAAAATCGACTAAACAAATTGCAACATTATTATTTATTTCTATACAAACCGTTAATTGTCATAAAAAGAATATTTTGAAAAAGTCTCACTGCAAAAATACCTCCGATTTAATTTCTACTTGTATTAAAGAAGGTTTTATATAACTTAATTATTATGAAAGTACCTTAAAAAGAGGTTATACAAGTTTGGAATACTAAAAATGGGATTAAGTCTCCTAATTCTGAAACCAATGTTGTAAAAGTTGCAGAACAAATTGCATCTGTGTTCTCTCCAGGCGCTTGTTATTACTTTATTTTTAATTTCAACAACTTAACCTTTGAAATATTAAAAGGTAATATTGAAAATGTTTTAGGAATACTACCAGAAGAAATGAATTTACAATACTTCTTTAAAATTTTACACCCTGAAGATCTTGAAAAGTACCACGAAAAAGAAAAAGTAGGCTTCGACTTTTTAATGAATCATATTCCTACCGAAGACATCCCTTTATATAAAGTAGTTTATTTATTCAGATTAAAGCACAAGAATGGTGGGTATAAAACTATTATGCATCAATCAAGAACCGTAAATGTTTCACAAGATGGACGCGTACAGCAAGTTTTATGTGTACATACAGACCTAACATCTTATAATACACCAATATACCATAGTATTTCATTTTTGAGTGATAGCAGAACCTCTTATTTTTCAGTTACGACAGATCCGCCGTATACATTTAAGGAAAATGTCAATCAATTCAAATTTACTAAACGTGAAAAGGAAATAATTTTAGAAATGACGAAAGGTAAAACGCCTACAGAAATAGCAAATACTATAAACATTGCTTTAAGCACAGTAAATACGCATAAACGAAATATTTAAAAAAAATCTGGTTGTAATAGTACTACCGCATTAATAACAAAATGTATTAGGGCTGGAATAATTTAATTCTTTTCTTACGAAGAAGTAAATACTTCTGATGAAATGTTTTGAATGACACTGATAAATTCTTCTGGTTTTTCTAAACTCGGGTAATGTCCACATTTTTCAAACATGATGAGCTCACATTTACCATTACAACACTTTTGAACTTCTTTTAAATATTCTAAGTTAACACTTGGGTCTTGACGACCAGCGATTATGTATCTCGGAACTTGTAAATTTTTAAAAATTTCATATTCATCAGTAAGATCTCCAAGACTACTTGCAATGGCAGCTCTTACCAAAGGATTAGTTTTTTGAAAATCGGATACAATTAAATCAGCATATTTATCCTCAAAAACAGCAATTTTAGACATTTTATAAATGTCTTCTAATGATGGGGTTTCGGTAAAATATATTTGTAACTCCTTGTTAGGAAGATAGATCTCATCTAGATTTATAGGATATTTTACAGGCGGTGTTCCAAAAATAACGACACCTTTTAAATTATTAATCTTTTGAGCTGCTTCAATTATGAGATGGCCTCCTAAAGAATTACCAACAAGAAGTATCTCATTATCTATGGTGTTAATAAAATCGACACATTTATCAATAAATCTAGATAGAGTAAAATCTTCAATTTTATCATAATTTTCTTGGTTTTCACCATGCCCAGGCAAATCAACGGCTATTTTTGAATAAGGAATATCATCTGAAGTCATTACGGTATCAAACACTCTTGAAGAAGACGAATTTCCATGAATAAAAATAATAGTACCTTTTCTATCTCTATTCTTAAAAGCTTTAAAGCCCATGTTATTTTGTTTTGTTTTGTTTAGTTTAGTTTAGTTTAGTTTATAATACAGAAAAACTTTAATAATAGCTAATCTTAAAAAAACGAATCATGCTTTTTTTGTAATAAATTATTACTTTTAAAATCTAAAATATTTTAATAAATAAAGTTAACACAAACCTGAACACGTTTGTGAACACGATTATAAGAAATTGTGCTTTGTAAACCCCAGTAAATACATTTAAAAAAACGTTTGTGCTAAGTTCTTAACTTAGATGTCTAGAGTTAAAATCTTGATTCACCACAAAATGTAATCATTCCAAACAAACAGGTTTAGTTCACTCTAAATCTTTTGTTTATGGAAAATATTTAGAGGTTGCCTACTAATTCTCCTTATTTATCCAAAGAAACAAGAATACTATTGTTCTATTATCCCAATTGATATACTTTTGCAATCTAAATATAAATTCCTCAATTAACAAACAATCATTAAAACCAGAATAAAAAGATAATTATAATGAAGTTTAATAACTCGGCATTTACAAGACAGGAAAACAACAACAATGTTTGGTTGTCCCAAAATAATAATCAAGAATTTAGTTTTACTGACCACGGTATTACTCCTACTGTGCTTAAAAGTGAAGCTGAAGTTGGACGTGCCATGTTAAATGAGCTATACAGCACTGCAGCGTCGAAAGAGGGGGACATTAACATTGCACTTCTTGGTGGAAGAGGTGCCCAAGAATTGCACCGTTTGCTTGGAGCCTTGGCTAAAACTGAAGAACAAGACAAACTACTGGCTCGACTAAATGTTTTTACTCAAGATGCCCTAGCGCCAATGAGTATGGATAATGGTTTTAGTTTTGTCAGGGATTTTGAGCGCATTTTAGGCGACGATTTTTTTAAAAAGATTAAGAGCTTTACCCCGATGCGCACCGACACTGAAGATTTAGAGTCTTCGTTAAAAGAGTACCTAACTAAATTAGATGAACTGGGAGGATTGGATATTTTTTTCATTGGTCATGGTCCGGAAGAAAACCAAGCATCCCATCTTGCCTATATAAAACCATTTTCTGGAGCCAAAAGTCATCATGTTGCTGGAATAATACCAATATCAAATAGTATTTTGGAACATCACATTAGCAAGTTCAAGGCTGGTGGCAGTCTTGTGAATGAAAGTGATGAAAAAGAGTGTAGATCGGCTAAATACATTCTTACCTTAGGACCTGCTGCCATATTACAAGCCAAAAAAATAGTCCAGTCTGTCGTTGATGCTGATTCGGCCCCGGCTAAAGTTCAAACTTATGCCAATGTGCTGAATACGGAATTGAGTACGAACAACGATGAAGCTGAACAACAATTGAATGCCAACCCTGGATTATGGATAAGATTACATCCAAATACTAAATCGTTTGTATTACCTAGTTTGAACTTGTAATACTTTTAAAAACAGCTATTCGACTCATTAAAAAAATGAAGTTTTTATTCTAATTTGCACTAGTATTGACCAATTCAATTACCTATTTCTCTAACATATCGGGGGTGGCAACTGTTCTAAAACCGACATGGTCTGAGCTTGAATCAAAGCTTGTCCCCATTTTTGCCGATATTCTAAAACTGGCACAATAGGACGCATTGCATAAAAACGACCCGCCTTTAATGACATGCTCTTTCTGATAAGGGTTATCAGGGCTGAAACCAATACTTGCTCCCTTTGGATTTACAATTGGCTTTGAAGTATCGAGCTCTTTATAGTAGTTTACATTGAATAAATCGTTTGTTAGTTCCCAAACATTTCCCATCATATCATAAATTCCAATACTATTGGGTTCGTATGATTTTACAGGAGCGATAAATGGATATCCATCCTTTGGTTCATTTTTGACAGGAAAAACACCTTGCCAAGTGTTGGCCTTTTCATTTAAAACTTCTGGATTGTTTCCCCATGTGTAAATTTTATCTAATTGATTTCCTTGTGCTGCAGACTCCCATTCGGCCTCAGTTGGCAATCTTCGGTTGGCCCATTTACAATAAGCCAATGCATCCTCATAAGCTATGTGCACGACTGGAAAATCATCCTTTCCTTCAATAGAACTATCTGGCCCCTGTGGATGTTTCCAGTTAGCTCCGGTTTTCCATGTCCACCATTGCGAATAATTACCCATTGAGGCTATTTTGTTTACGTTTCTGTTAAAAATTAAACTTCCTGGCTTCAAAACAGAATCGTGAGGTTTTGGTGTGCCCAAAGGCAAATCTTTTTTCATCTCCTCCCAGACTATAGGCCTTTCCGCAACTGTAATATAATTAGTGGCATTTACAAAAGCTTGAAATTGTTTATTAGTTACCTCGGTGTCATCTATAAAAAAGCCATCGACAGTTACTTGGTGCGCAGGTTTTTCTCTAGGCATGGCATATTGGTCTCCTGTTTTTGCTCCCTGTACAAAAGTTTTGGTCTCTACCCAAACCATTCCTTTTGGTGCAATAAAATTGGAAGCAGCTTTTAAAAGTTCGTCATTAGATTTTTTGCTAATATTCCTGCAATTGAAAAAAAGCGTAGCCAATAAAAAGCAAATGAGAATTGATGTTTTGTTTTTCAATTATTTATGTTTTAGAAAACACTAATGTAAAAAAAAATAGTATGTACTAAATTTAAATTCACACCTTAATATAAGGATTTGACTTTTCAACTTTACTACAAAAGATTTAAAGAAAAAAAGGCTTAGCGAGAGCTAAACCTTTTTATAAAACTAATTATACTAAACTCAATTTCTAGTAACCTTCATTTTGCTCTAAATTTGAATTAGCTAAAACATCGGCCGGCGGAATAGGATAAACCAAATACTTAGCATCTGAAGCCTCCTTCAATGTCCACGAACCTAAGAATTTCCCAAAACGAATCATGTCTTGTCTTCTATGCCCTTCCCAATACAATTCACGACCTCTTACATCTAGTAAAACATCGAGGTTTATTTCAGTTAATGGGTCTAGGTCTCTTGCTTCACGAAGTTCGTTTACAATATCCAAGGCTCCAGATTCTCCTTTTCTTAACAATGCCTCAGCCTTTAATAATAACATATTTGAATATCTTAACAATACCCAGTCGTTATCTGCTGAACGTGGATTATTATAATCTGGAATGTACTTCACTGGTCTGTAACCATTCCATAGAGATGCTCCGTTTATCGTTGGTATTTCCTTAGTGAAGACAACATCTGGTATAGGTGTTCCGTCTGCGTTATATTGCTGACCAGTTAAAAAGCCTGCATTATAACCATATTCTTGAGTAATTGGATGCTCATAATACATTCTGACATCGCCTTCTTGAAACAAATCATATACTTCCGGAGTTGAAGCATAACCATTCCAACCGCCACCTGTTGGCAATGGTATTTCAGATGGAAAAATAGCACTCCACCAAACCCAAAGTGAATTATTTAATATTCCGCCTCGGCTTTCAATAGTAAACACTAGCTCAGAAGATACTTCGTTATTATCAGGTCCAAAACTGTCCCAATAAAAATCTAATTCAAGACCTTGAAGGGCATCTACATATTCAATAACCTTATCCATATCAGCATTGCTGAATTGTGGATTGGCCTTATTATCATAAACCCCTCTATTAATGTACAAGACAGCAAGAAGTCCACGAGCTGCATTTTGCGACGCTAAATAGGCTGGGCCGGTCGCTGGTAAATTAGGTAAGGCCCACTCAACCTCAGAAATAATAAAATCTACTGCTTCCTGTCCTTTTAGCACGGTTGAAGGCTCTAGCAAATTATCGCCTGGTTCTCTAAAAGGCACCTGCCCATATAAATCCAACACAGTGTACATAAAATAGGCTCTCAAAAAACGAGCTTCGGCCTCAATCTCGACATTTGGTGCAAAAGACAAGATATTGGTGGCATCAAATGTTCCCCTGTTTAAATTTCTCCAAAGTGTTTGAATATACCCATTTTCAGGTGTCCAAGTATGTTGATGTATTTCCCTAAAAACACCTCCATTATCCCAGCCCGAAGGTCTTGAAGGCACTACTGCGGCGTCAGCACTAATTTCTTGCAACAACCATACAGATTGTGCATGCTGAATAAACCGGCTGTCGAAATTACGATAAGCTTTTTCCAATAAAGCACTAAAATCTGCATTTTCGGTTAAAAAGGTTTCAGCCTCTTCTCTTGGAAGGTTTGAGTACAAGTCCTCATCAAGATTGGTACAGGAAGCCAACACGGCTACTGCGGCTACTGATGATAATATTTTTAATAGTTTCATATCTTTTTATTTTTTTACAGTTGTACATTAAGCCCTAAAATAAGACTTCTTGAAGGCGGGTAAGGGATATATTCAATACCGTAGGAAGGCACACCGCCCACCCCTCTATCGGTGTTAACTTCTGGATCAAATCCACTGTAATTGGTAATCAAAAACAGATTTTGTCCAGTTAGTGATACCCTAAGATTCTTAATAATGTCGCCATAGCTTCCAAAGTTATAGGCTAATGAAGCATTTTGTAAACGGATGAAATCGCCGTTTTCCAGGTAGCGTGTAGATACCACATTAGAATTGCCCATACTTTCATTACCTAAACCTATTTCTGGAGAAGAGTTTCTCCCCAATCCTAAATTAGATGTGGTGATAAGTGCGTTGGCGGTATTGTTATATACCTGAAACCCAAAAGCACCATTTAAACTCATATTAAAACTAAACTTTCCATAATCTATAGAGGTATTCAAACCTAAAAGCATATTGGCGTTGGGGTCTCCCGCATAAACTTGCTCATCAGAGTATTGTGCAACCCCATTAGCATCCAAACCTTCAAACTCTAGCATTTTAAATACGTATAATGGCTGGTTGTTAGCCAACTGTTGTGAATTTGAACCGCCTCCAAGACCATTACCGTTAATTTGTCCGGTTAAAATAGGCTCACCTCCGTAATCTTCAAACGTATTGTTCAAGAATGTCACGTTAGCCCCAACATCCCAGTGTAATTTATCGTTTTGTGCCACAACACCATTTAGCATCAACTCCACTCCATTATTTTTGATTTTAGCAGGTAAGTTGGTCCAAAATTGAGCAGCTGGAGCCGGCTGAATAGTTGGCAATTGGAATAACAAATCAGTTGTTATTTTGTCGAAATATTCTATGGAACCTGATAATTTAGATTTAAATAATTCAAAATCAAGTCCGATATTTAAATTTTTAGTGGTTTCCCATTTTAAATCTGGATTGGCCACATTAACCAATGATAAAGACTGGTTTCCAAAAGCATAACGCTCTTTTGATGCTCCAGCCGGAAATTCCTGATTACCCGTTTTACCCCAACCTACTCTAAATTTTAAGTTGTCTATGGTGTTAGAATCTTTTAGGAAATCTTCTTCACTCATCACCCAAGCACCTGCAAATGATGGGAAATAGCCATATTTATTGTTGGCACCAAACTTGGTAGAACCATCAGCTCTGAAAGTGGCGGTTAATAAATACCTATCTCTAAATCCAAAATTTACACGGCTTAAAAATGACTGCAATTGGTTCACAGGATCTCTGAAAGAACTTACACGTACATTTTCGCTGGCAGGATTTTGTAAAATATCGGTCCCCAAGACATCAAACATAGTAAAACCTGTGGCTGAAATTCCTGTGGTGTAACTTTTATAATCTTGAAATTCGTATCCAGCCAAAGCATCTAAATGCCAATTATCAAACTCTTTGGAATAATTTAAAATGTGTGAAATAGTCGTACTTGTTAATTCTGAAGTATTCACTACAGCTTGACCTAAATCTGTAATGGTGTTTAGAAATAAATTCCCTGAAATATCAACTTGTCGATTACCTTTTGAATGATTAACACCTAAACCAAATCTGTAGCTTAATCCATCAACAATATTTAAAGTTGCTCCAAAACTTCCCAACACATTGCTCACTGAACTTTTATCATTATAATACTGGATTAAGGCTAATGGATTAGTTGGTAAACCAGCAACTGTACTTCCACCGTTTATATACTCACGCTGTACAAAACTGCCATCGGGATATCTAAACGGAACGGTTGGGTTCCATTCTATAGCATTACCGATTAAACTACCATTTATATTTGAGTCTTCAGCAATTGGCGCACCAGATTCCGCTGTATTTGATGCTATTAAACTGATATCCAACACCAACCTATCTTCTGGTAAAAACTTAAATTTAGAAGTGATGTTTGCTGTGTATTTCTTAAGTTCGTTTTCTTTTATAATACCTTGCTGGTCTAAATATCCTGCAGAAACCCTATAGTTACTTTTTTCTGATCCTCCTGAGATGGAAAGATTGACTTGATTAGTAAAGGCCGTACGCATAATCTCATCAAAAGCATCAACAGACTCCCCGCCATCATACTCTGGTATACCTCTATTATCCAAAGCATTTCTAAAAGAATTGCCATTCATAATATCTAATTTTCTGGCCATAAAACTAATTCCAGAATTTAAATCTAGTGATAGACTAGGAGCACCAACTTTTCCTTTTTTTGTGGTAATCATGACCACTCCGTTAGCACCTCTAGACCCGTAAATAGCTGTTGCCGAGGCATCTTTTAAAATATCAATAGTTGCAATATCATTAGGGTTAATAAAGTTTAACGGGTTAGAGCCGCTTGTAGCACCAATTTCTCCAGCACTTACATCTGGCTTAGTATTTCTTCCGTCAATAGGCACACCATCTACAACAAAAAGTGGTTGGCTACCAGATCTTACAGACGAAATTCCTCTAATTTTAATTGTAGCTTCGCCTCCAGGCATTCCGCTGTTGTTTACGATTTCTACTCCAGATACTTTTCCTTGAATCAATTGATCTGGAGAAACATTAACCCCTTTATTAAAAGACTTTTCGCCAACACGTGTTACAGCTCCAGTAAGATCTTTGACCTTAGTGGTTCCGTACCCTACCACCACAACGGCTTCAAGGCTTTCAACATCTTCAGAAAGAACAACGTTTATGCTTTCGCCTTGGCTAACTTGAACTTCTTTTGTTTGGTAGCCTATAATTGAAAAAATCAGGGTAGCCGAAGTTTGGCTCAGTTCTAGTTCAAAATTTCCATCAAAATCTGAAACAGCCCCATTCTTTGTGTTCTTTTCAATAACATTTACCCCGATGAGAGGCATTCCTGATTGGTCTTTAATGGTTCCTTTGACGGTAAGGTTTTGATCGAAACTCAATCCGTCAGAGTCAATTTTTTTTGTGGTCGAGGCCGCTACCGACTGAACCACAAACAGTACACTTAGCAGTAAACTACGTACAATTTTAATTTTCATATAATGCTTATTTAAGTTAGTTAAATTTGGCACAACGCCTCTGGAAATATTATCAATAAAGAATAGTAATATTGATATATTCTCAATATTTCCGTGTCTAAATTATAAATTCAACCAATTAACTTAAATATTTTTGAACAATGGTCAATTTTATAAACAAAAACTTACCAAAAATAATGTGCGATTTATATGTAAAAACCTAGAAAAAAGGAGGGAGAAGTTGGTTATAGAAAAGCCATCTAATATTGGAGATTCTGATTGACGTAAGCTTGTGTTTGCTCTAGTTTATCAAAGTAAAAAAGTGCATTTATAAAAAAAGGTTTAGCAAATGCTAAACCTTTTAAATATAGCTTACTAAAATTTTATATATACTGGTTTATTATATTTTCAAACAACTCTTGTTTACCACTCTTTAGCGGTAGTTCTCCATTTTCTTGAGCTATTTTGTATAAATCTTCCATGGTTAATTTACCAGCTTCAAAATCCTTTCCTTTTCCGGAGTCAAAAGAAGCGTAACGTTCTTCCCTTAATTTTTCGTAAGGTGAAGACGAAATAATTTTATCGGCAATCAACAATGCTCTAGCAAAGGTATCGGCCCCACCAATATGCGCATGGAACACATCTTCTAAATCGGTGGAGTTTCTTCTTATTTTAGCATCGAAGTTTACACCACCACCTTGCAAACCACCAGCTTTCAGGAATACCAACATGGCTTCGGTAGTTTCTTGGATGTTATTTGGAAATTGATCGGTATCCCAGCCGTTTTGGTAGTCACCACGATTCGCATCTAAACTTCCCAACATACCAGCTTTTGCAGCTACTTCAATTTCGTGTTGGAAGGTGTGCTGCGCCAACGTAGCATGATTTACCTCAATATTGATTTTAAAGTCTTTGTCAAGACCATACTCTTTCAAGAAACCAATAGCTGTAGCCGTATCGAAATCGTATTGGTGCTTCATAGGCTCCATTGGTTTTGGTTCAATAAAGAAATTTCCTTTAAACCCTTGAGCTCTAGCGTAGTCTCTGGCCATAGTTAAAAATTGCGCCATATGGTCCAATTCGCGGCCCATATCGGTATTCAACAAACTCATGTAACCTTCGCGGCCACCCCAAAACACATAATTCTCACCATTTAATTTTATAGTAGCATCCAAAGCTAATTTAACTTGTCCGCCAGCACGAGCAACAACATCAAACTCTGGGTTTGTTGCCGCTCCGTTCATATAACGTGGGTTTGAAAAACAGTTAGCTGTTCCCCAAAGCAGTTTTACGCCAGAATCAGCTTGTTTTTGTTTTAAGTAATCTGTAATTGTTCCTAATCTAGATTCTAATTCTGAAAATGAAGCTCCTTCACTAACCAAGTCCACGTCATGGAAGCAGTAGTATCCAAATCCCATTTTGGTAATAAACTCAAAAGCCGCATCAGCCTTATCTTTTGCAGCCTGAATTGGATCTGATGATTGATCCCATTCAAAATTTTGGGTTCCTGGGCCAAATGGATCACCTCCTTGTCCGCAGAACGTGTGCCAGTAAGCTACCGAAAATTTAAACCATTCACGCATAGTTTTACCTGCAACCACCTGATCGGGGTTGTAGTATTTAAACGCCAACGGGTTATCTGATTCTTTTCCTTCAAATTTAATGTCGCCAATACCTTTGTAATATTCCTTGTTTCCTATTAATGCCATAATTAAAATTTTATTTTGATGATTCGTTACTTGTTTAATATAATTTCTAGTTCGTTTTTCCAGTTTCTGTAAGCCTCAGAATAAGGTGCTTTATCTTTGAGAGGCTTAAATGTCATTACATAATCATTATCGATAATATTCTTTCCGAAGCTTTCAAAATCGCCTTTATGCAAATCTGACGCTCTAGCAGCCCCAATAGCACCAGTTGTATTGTAAATTTCAATTTCTTGGTCGATGAGCGTTGCTACAGTATTCGCAAAAATTTCAGATCGGAACAAATTATCGTTTCCCGCGCGCATAACTTTAGGCTCTATGCCGTCCGACCTCATAATCTCCATACCATAAACAAACGAAAAGGCAATACCCTCTAACGCTGCTCGACATAAATGGCCTTTATCATGGATATTTAAGTTTAAATTAACTATGCGCGTTCCTATTTCTTTATTGTTTAACATACGTTCTGCGCCGTTACCAAAAGGAATTAGGCAAACACCATCTGATCCTACTGGAATGTTAGACGCCAAAGTATTCATTTCGTCATAACCAGCTACATCCAAATTGTTCAACAACCAACGGTATTGAATACCGGCTCCGTTAATGCACAATAACTTACCTATTCTAGCGGCTTCTCCTTTAGTATAGTTAACATGGGCAAAATTATTAACACGAGCACTTTCCTTAACCGAAAGGCTATCGGTAATAGCATAAACTACCCCCGATGTTCCTCCGGTTGCTGCGACTTCCCCTGGATTGAACACGTTTAGCGAGAGTGCATTATTGGGTTGATCTCCTGCTCGATAAAAAATTGGAGTTCCGGCGGCTATACCGCTTTCGGCTGCTCCTTTTTTATCAACAACCGACTGATTCCCGAAGGTATCTACAATGTCAGGTATCAAATATTTTTCGATACCATAATGCTCCAAAAGAAAATCGGCAACAGAACCGTTTTCGAAATCCCAAAATATCCCTTCTGAAAGCCCTGAAATTGTTGTATTTATTGTATTTGAAAATTTATAAGCGATATAATCGCCCGGTAACATAAACTTATATGTTTTCTTGAAAATTTCCGGTTCATTATCCTTGACCCATTTTAATTTTGAAGCCGTAAAATTTGCTGGCGAATTAAGCAACTTTGATGCACATTTGTCTTCTCCTAATTCAATGAAAGCCTTATTACCTGTTTCGACTGCTCGGCTATCACACCAAATAATACTTTTTCTTAAAGGTGTTCCATTTTCATCTACAATTACCAAACCATGCATTTGGTACGAAATACCAATTCCCTTGATTTGATCGGCAGCAATACTGTATTTATCCTTTAGCTTTTTTATGGCCTTACAGGCGTGTTTCCACCAATCGTCTGGATGTTGTTCGGCCCAACCGTTTTTGGGAGCATCCATGCTCATTTCTTTCTCGGGCTCTTGGGTAACGCCCACGCTTTTGCCTGTTGCTACTTCAACAATAGCAGCCTTAATTGACGAGCTTCCTATATCTAATCCTAAATAGTACATGGTTTATAATGATTCTCTTAAAGTTAATGTTGTTGGTATATATTTTTGTAATGGTGCATTATTGGTTACAAATGCAGCCGCTTGTAAGCCCATTTCTTTAAAGTTGGTTGAAACCACAGAAATTCCCTTATATATAAATTGTTTCATTGGCGTTTCGTTGTATGACAAAAAACCAACGTCTAAGCCAGGCTCAAAATTCATTTCTCGACATTGCTCTAAAAAATAGCCTAAAATACGATCACTTACACTTATATAAGCTTCACCTTTGTTTATTTTAAACGCTTCGGGATCTGTAATAATTTTATATTTAAAAGTATTGGCCTCACAGAAGTTTTTAAAGTAGGTCACCGATTCTGTTGGGTGATTGGTAAATGTTGGATAAACAAACACTAGTTTTTTGTACTTTTTAAAGGTATCAAGAGTCTCGTTTAAGGCTTCATAAAACGATGCTCCAAAATCTTGAAACACATAATTGTTTGATGTTGTGGAATGCACCGACCAATCGATCAGTAAAAGATCAGAATTCTCAAAATCTGCCAATACCTGCGGAACATCTTTGTGATTAAAATTCATTACCACATATTTATAATACCGTCCTTTACTGTTGTTTAAGATGGTTCTAAAATTGTCGATTTTGTAATGATGAAACTGTATATCTACAATAATGTTCTTTGGAAGATTGTTTACAAAAGCATGGTAAAGCACCTCTTTATAAGCCTTAAAAGTATCTAAAACCAACAGCACTTTTCGGGTGTTACCCGCCACATAATACCCTTTGTTGGGTACCGACTCCACCACTCCATTTTCTCTTAATATAGAATATGCCTTAAAAACGGTATCTCTGGACAAACTGTAATCTTTACAAATACTATTCACAGATGGCAGGGCATCGCCGCTGGTAATGGTATTGTTTGCCAAAGCATCATTAATAGCGTTAACTAACTGTTGATACTTTGGTATTTCACTATTAAAATCGAAGTCAAATATTTGCAAACCGTTCTGTTCTGTTCTGGTATGCAAATATATAAATTTTCTAACTCCTATCTATTTTTTTTGTATTTTCACAAGTGTCACTAAAACACTTATTATGAGATTCCTTTTCTCCTTTCTACTTCTTTGCCTTGTCTTATTGTCATGCCATTCAAAAAGAACATCATTCACTTTAAAAAGCCCCGACGGATCACTTATGGTCAAACTAGAAGCTACAAAAAACCAAACCATTGAATATAAAGTTTTCAAAAACAGTTATTTAGTTATTGACCAATCACAATTAGGACTAATTAGGGACGATGGGAATTTTTACAAAGCCCTAAGACTCAATACAGTTTCTGATGCTGAAACCATTAACGAATCGTACACCATGTTGCAGGGCAAACAAAAAGAAATTACTTATCAAGCTAATAAATATGT
This sequence comes from Flavobacteriaceae bacterium GSB9, assembly GCA_022749295.1. NCBI lineage: Bacteria > Pseudomonadati > Bacteroidota > Flavobacteriia > Flavobacteriales > Flavobacteriaceae > Flavobacteriaceae bacterium GSB9. The sequence goes on along the minus strand of CP062007.1, from coordinate 3,536,105 downwards.
TGTTGAAACCGAAAATAATGATGCACAAAAAATGGATATCATTTTTCAACTATCAAATGATGGTTTAGCTTTTAGATACCATTTTACAGACACTTCCTCTGAAATAAAAACAATACTCGAGGAGAAAACCACCTATAATTTTCCAAAAAACACAAAAGCCTGGTTGCAACCCATGTCTAAGGCCAAAACTGGCTGGGAGCATGTACATCCCTCTTACGAAGAGCATTATGAAAGCGGTATTGCCGTGAGTAAAAAACCTCCCATCAACGAAGGCTGGGTTTATCCAGCATTATTTAAAACCGATAGTGTTTGGACTCTAATTTCGGAAACCGCACTAGCCGAAAATTATTGTGGAACCCGGTTAAAATACAACGATTCCGTTGATGTACTACAAGTTACATTTCCACAAAAAGAAGAAGTTTTCCCTAACGGTGCACTCAACCCAGAATCAAAACTCCCTTGGCTGACACCTTGGCGTACACTCACCATTGGTTCTTTAGGCACCATCGCAGAAAGCACCATGGGTACCGATTTAGCCGAGGAGGCCATTAATATGGATACTTCCTTTATTAAAAGCGGCTTAGCCTCATGGAGTTGGGCGCTTTTAAAAGATAAATCCGTCAATTACAACACCACAGTTCAATTTATAAATTATGCCGCTTCTATGAACTGGCAATACTGCTTAATTGATGTAGATTGGGATACCCGAATTGGGAACGAAAAAATTAAGGACTTGGCTGATTATGCAAGATCTAAAAACGTAAAACTTATAGTTTGGTACAATTCGTCAGGCTCTTGGAACACAACGCCCTATCACCCTAAAAGTAAATTGCTCACGCAAAAGGATCGCATTGCTGAATTTAAAAAATTAAATGAATTGGGTGTTTCTGGTATTAAAGTAGACTTTTTTGGAGGTGATGGCCAGTCCATGATTGCCTATTATCACGATATTTTAAAGGATGCCGCCAAGCATGAGCTACTGGTTAATTTTCACGGTGCAACCCTCCCCCGTGGTTGGCACCGAACTTACCCGCATTTAATGACCGTAGAAGCTATAAAAGGTGAAGAATTTATAACATTTGAACAAGCCAATGCCGATTTACAACCCACCCATTGTGCCTTGTTGCCTTTTACAAGAAATACCTTCGACCCCATGGATTTTACTCCCATGGTTTTAGATTCCATACCAAATATCAATAGAATAACCACCAAAGGATTTGAATTGGCGCTACCCGTTTTATTTCTGTCGGGAATCCAGCACATTGCAGAAACTCCCACAGGAATGGCTAAACAGCCAGATTTTGTGATTGAATACCTTAAAAAAATACCAACCAACTGGGATGAATCAAAATTTATTGCTGGCTTCCCTGCAAAAGATGTGATTATAGCCAGAAGAAAAAATAATATCTGGTTTATAGTTGGTATTAATGGTGAAAATAAATCGAAAACCTTTAATATAGATTTATCTTTTGTTAACAACGAGGAGGGATTTATAATAACCGATGACACCAAAAACGGATTTGTTCAAAATAATATAAAGCCATCATCTTCCGTAAATATAAAAATGAAACCCTACGGTGGTTTTGTTATGAAATTTTAAATTTTCATACAGACAATAAAAAAGGGAGTAATCAAATGATTACTCCCTTCCTCTTTCGTATAAAATTAAGTTTTTCTAAGACATCTAAGACAAGTATATATAAAGCCCAACCACGGCTGCTACAACGGCATAGCCAACAGGTTTTAAGAATTTCCATGGTGTAATATCGACTTGTTTTGTATATTCTTGTAAATAATCCGTTTCTCTTGGAAAGAACTTACTAACTACAAACATTATAATTACTACCAGTGCGAAAAGCATTCCCATTAAATGTAAAAAATGAGGGAAGTAGGTACCAGACTCAATGCACATTGGTCTGACCACATACAATAAAATTAAATACGTCAACGCACTAAATAAAATAGCAATGTTTGCAGCCTTTCCTGAAACACGCTTAGTGAATATACCAACAATGATAATAGCTAAAATTGGCACACTATGTGTTCCATTTAATTCTTGAAGATATGTAAAAACTCCACCCTGAACACCATAAAGTAATGGAGCAATAGCCATCGAGAATAATGCCAATACAATACCAAACGTTTTACCAGCCCTAACAACTTCCTTTTCTGTTGCATCGTGCTTAAAATATGTTTTGTAAAAATCTAGACCAAATAGTGTCACCGAACTGTTCAAGGCACTGTTAAAAGAACTTAAAATAGCACCAAACAACACTGCCGCAAAGAACCCTATAAACGCTAAAGGTAATACTGCTTTAACAACCATCGGGTAAGCTTCGTCTGCGTTAGCTAAATCGCCATTAAATAAATAAAAAGCAATAATACCAGGAAGCACAACAATAAATGGGCCTAATATTTTAATGAATGCCGCCAACAAAAGTCCTTTTTGACCTTCCTGCAAGTTTTTAGCTCCTAGGGCCCTTTGAATAATGGCTTGGTTGGTTCCCCAATAATAAAAATTTACAATAATCATTCCCGTAAATAGTGTCCAAAAAGGCACATCGGAATCGGGTCCTCCAATGATATTAAATTTCTCAGGAAGTTCTGTAGTTAAAGTTTTCAACCCTCTAAAAACATTTCCATCACCTATCTTCATTAAACCAAAAATTGGAATTAACGACCCTCCAACAATTAAACCAACGGCGTTAATGGAATCGGAAACGGCTACCGCTTTCAGTCCTCCAAAAATCGCATAGATACTCCCTATAATTCCTATAGTCCAAACCGTTACCCAAAGTGCTCCTTTTGGTCCCATACCCAACATTTCAGGAATATCGAACATGGTATTAATTGCCAAGGCGCCCGAATACAATACTGTAGGCAGCATTGAAATTGCATACCCTAACAAGAACAATAACGATACGATGGTTTTTGTGGATTTTCCATATCTATCCTCTAAAAACTGGGGAATCGTAGCTATACCACTTTTAAGATATTTTGGCAATAGCACAAACGCCGTAAAAACCATAGCGATAGCAGCAACAACCTCGTAAGCCATAATAGGGATACCATCTCTAAAGGATACACCATTCATACCTACAATTTGCTCGGTTGACAAGTTGGTAAGTAATAAAGAACCCGCAATTACCGGTCCTGTTAAACTTCTTCCCCCTAAGAAATAACCATCAGAAGATGTTTCGTCAGTTTTTCTTGTTGACCACCAAGCTATAACAGCCACCAAAAGTGTAAAGGCTGCAAAAGAAATCAAACCCATAATTTAATTAGTTTAGTTAGTAAATTTTAAAATCGGACGACAAGATACACTTATTCTTCTTTTTTCACAGAAAATTTAAACGAAGTTTTTGTACTATATGTTTCTCCGGGATTTAAAACTACCGACGGAAAGTCTTTTTGGTTTGGCGAATCGGGATAGTGCTGCGTTTCTAAACAAAAGCCCGTTCTGTGCGCATAAACACCGCCATTAGGCATTGGCAAAGTGCCATCTAAGAAGTTTCCTGTGTAAAATTGTATACCAGGTTCTGTTGTAAAAATTTCCATCAGACGTCCACTTTCGGCATCAAAAGCCGATGCTGCTAACCTCATATTACCTTTTTCTCCATTTAACACCCAACAGTGGTCGTACCCTTTTCCAAGTTCCAACTGTTTGTTTTCAGCATTGATCTCTTTTCCAACTTTTTTGGCTTCAGTAAAATCGAACGGTGTACCTGCTACTTTTCTAATTTCTCCCGTAGGAATCAATGTACCGTCAACAGGTAAAAATGCATCAGCATTAATGGCCACTTCGTGATTTAAAATGTCTTTGCTAAAATCGCCTGTTAAATTAAAATAAGCATGTTGCGTTAAATTAATTACCGTTGCTTTATCTGTTGTGGCCTCATAATCAGCTTCCAAAGTATTATCGTCTGTCAATGTGTAAATAACAGTTATGCTCAAATTCCCAGGATACCCTTCTTCACCATCTTTACTTAGATAGGTTAGTTTTAACCCTGGATTTTTTGCATCCTCAATAGGCTCGGCATTCCAAACCACGCGGTCGTAACCATTTACACCACCGTGCAAATGGTTATCGCCATCGTTTGTAGCCAATGTATAATCTTCACCGTTTAATGAGAATTTCCCTTTTGCGATACGGTTTCCAAAACGTCCAATCAATGCTCCAAAAAACGGATTATCGTTTTGGTAATCTTCTAAATTATCAAAACCCAAAACCACATTTTCGAATTCACCATTTTTATTGGGAACTTTTAAAGAGGTAATACGTCCTCCGTAAGTGATAACGTCCATTTCAACACCGTTGGTATTTTTCAGGGTATATTGTTGTACCGTTGTACCATCTGGTAATTTACCGTAATCGGATTTCGTAATTGTTGATTTTTCTTCTGCTGGAACTTCCATAGTTTCGCTAGGTTTTTCTTTTTTATTGTTTTTACAATGTGTATTAAGCCCCACTAATACTAGGAGCAAAATACTAAAAAAAGAACGTTTAAAAACTCTCATAAAATTTAGTGTTTAGTTTGTTAATGGCTATTTGAACATATAGTATGCTTCATTAGCTTTAATGGTATTTTTGAAATCTCGGATGGTAGTATTTTCGTCAATAACCAAAGCTTCTATACCGGCCATTTCAGCAAAATCTTCCATTTGTTCAACCGAAATATTTTCACTGTAGCACGTATGGTGTGCCCCTCCTCCTAAAATCCATGCCTCACAAGCCGTTTCAAAATCTGGCAACGGTTTCCACATCACGCGCGCAACGGGCAAGTTAGGTAATTCTTCGGTAACTTCCTCACCTACAGTTTTGTTGATTAATAATCTAAAACGGTTACCAAAATCCATTAAACCAGCAACCAAAGAATCTCCTGCCCTACCGTTGAACACTAAACGAACAGGATCTTCTTTTCCTCCTATTCCAAGAGGATGTACCTCGCAAGATGGTTTATCGGCCGCCAAAGCAGGGTCGACCTCCAACATGTGAGAACCCAAAATTCTTGGCGCTGCAGGATCTAAATGATAAGTATAATCTTCCATAAAAGCGTTTCCGCCTTCAAGCTCAGAACCAATAACTTTCATGGCTCTAGTTAATGCAGCAGTTTTCCAGTCGCCTTCTCCAGCAAAACCGTAACCCTTTTGCATTAATCGCTGTACAGCAATACCTGGCAATTGTTTCATGCCGTGTAAATCTTCAAATGTATCGCTAAATCCTTTAAAGCCACCATCTACCAAGAACTTTTCCAATCCAAGTTCAATTCGGGCAGCATCTAATAAAGACTGTCTTTTTTCGCCACCTTCCAATAGCGACTCAGCCATATGATATGAGTCTTCGTATTCTTTAACCAAGTTATTTACGGCATCCTCTGAAATCGAGTTGATAACCTCAACCAAATCGCCAACAGCATAAGTATTTACAGAAAAACCAAATTTAGTTTCGGCTTCTACTTTATCGCCGTCGGTAACGGCTACAAAGCGCATATTGTCTCCAAAACGGGCAAACTTGGCACCTTGCCAATCATCCCAACCAGCGGCAACACGTGTCCAGTCGCCAATTTTCTTTTGCACAGTATCTAACGACCAGTGACCAACAACCACTTTTCTGTTTTTACGCAAACGGCTTACCATAAAACCAAACTCACGGTCGCCATGTGCTGCTTGATTTAGGTTCATAAAGTCCATATCGATAGTGCCCCAAGGAATATCCCTGTTGTACTGCGTATGCAAATGGCACAGCGGTTTTTGAAGCGCCGTTAAACCTCGTATCCACATTTTTGCTGGCGAAAATGTATGCATCCATGTAATAATACCGATACAGTTTTTTTCTTGGTTTGCTGCGGTTAAAGTTTCGAAAATCTCATCGGAAGATTTTACAATAGGTTTAAAAACCACATTTACTGGTATTAAAGCCGAATCGTTTAAAGTATTTGCTATTTCGGTTGAATTTTTTGCAACTTGCTTTAATGCTTCGTCACCGTATAAATCTTGGCTTCCTGTAATAAACCAAACTTCTTTTGTTGAAATATCTATCATTTTTGAATTTTATTTTATTGACCGTAATAAGAATTTGCGCCGTGCTTGCGGTCATAATGTTTTTTAATTAATGAATCTTTTAATCGTGGGGCATTAGGATTTATTTGTCTCGTTAAATAAGCCATTTCTGCACAAACCTCTAAAACTTTACTGTTGTAAACGGCTTTAGCTGCATTTTTTCCCCAAGCAAACGGACCGTGGTTCCCTAAAAGTACCATTTCCACTTCGGTATGCGACAATCCTTTTTCGTTAAAACAATCAATAATTTGAATACCGGTATTGTGTTCGTAATTACCCTCAATTAAATCATCACGCATTGGTGGTGCACAAGGTATATCGGCCGTTAAGTGATCGGCGTGTGTGGTTCCAAAAATTGGAATATCCATTTGTGCTTGCGCCCAAGCTACAGAGTAGGTCGCATGGGTATGGGCTATGCCTCCAATATCGTCCCATTTTTTATACAAATACGCATGTGTTTTTGTATCTGATGACGGACGCATATCCCCTTCAATGATATTATTGTCAAAATCTACTATAACGATATCCTCTGGCTTTAGCTCCTCGTAAGCCACACCACTTGGTTTAATAGCGAACACTTTATTTTCTCTATCAACAGCACTTACATTACCAAATGTATAAACCACTAAATTCAACTCATTGAGCTGCATATTGGCTTCGTAGCATTCTTGTTTTAAATCTTTGTATTTACTCATTATTATACGTTTTTCATTATGTAATCTTCAATGGTTACGGCTAAATCACTGTAACGCTCATATACCTTTTGGTAAACAGGAACATTTTCTGGGTTAGGTGCATATACTGTTTCAAAAGGGCTCGCCATATTATCCATAGCTTCAAAAGTATCTTTATAGCTATTGGCTGCTACGGCTCCAAAAACCGCCGCACCCAAAGCACAAGCTTGTTCAGATTTAACAACTTTGATAGGCATGTTTAAAACATCGGCCATCATTTGCATGATAAAAGGTGATTTTTTTGCAATGCCGCCCAAGGCGATAACGCCTTTAATTGGAATACCTTCATTGATAAACCTATCAGCAATCTTCTTAGCCCCAAAACAAGACGACTCAACCAAAGCACGAAATACTTTTGGAGATGTACTCCCTAAGTTTATTCCAGAAATGACCCCTTTAAGATTTTGGTTGGCATCTGGAGTTCTTCTACCGTTCATCCAATCTAAGGCTAGCTCGCCAGAAGCGCCTATGGGCTCTTTCGATGCGGCTTCACTTAGCTTCGGTATTAAATTATCTAATGCTTCTTCTACTAATTTTTCTCTTGTGTATTCATCAATTAAAGATGAATTTCCAATAAGTTCTTTAATTGGCCATGCCAACAAACGGTTGTACCACGCATATATATCGCCAAATGCCGATTGCCCTGCTTCAAGTCCCAACATATCTGGTATAACAGAACCATCTACTTGTCCGCAAATACCTTTAACCAAATGCTCTTCTTCTTGTTTTGGCGCCACTAAAATATCGCAAGTTGACGTACCCATGATTTTGGTAAGGAAGTAAGGCTCTATGTTTACACCAACGGCTCCCATATGGGCATCAAAAGCCCCTACTGCAACAACAACCGACGATGGTAAACCTAAACGGTTTGCCCATTCTTCGGACAATGTTCCTGCTGAAACATCTGAAGTGTATGTTTTGGTAAACAACCTATCTTTTAGTCCGTCTAAAATAGGATCTAGTGCTACAAAGAAATCATTAGGAGGCAATCCACCAAACGATTCGTGCCAAAGGGCTTTATGACCAGCGGCACAACGGCTACGCTTCATTTCCGACACATCACTTCCGCCCGTTAATAAAAAGGGTACCCAGTCGCAATGCTCAACCCATGAATAAGCCGCTTCATAAACGCTCTTATCGGCTCGTGAAACATGTAATATTTTAGACCAAAACCACTCTGAAGAATAAATACCACCTTCAAATTGTGAATAATCAATATCCCATTTTTTACAAAGCGCGTTTATTTCGTCGGCTTCCTTAATTCCGGTATGATCTTTCCAAAGCACAAACATAGCGTTAGGGTTTTCTTCAAACCCCTCTTTAAGCGCCAATGGTGTACCTGTTTTATCCACGGCTACCGGTGTAGAGCCTGTAGTATCTACTCCAATACCAACAATATTTTTCACGACACTGTCGTCAACTTCTGCAAGTACTTGTTTAATTGTAGTTTCAATACCCTCAATATAATCAAGCGGATGTTGTCTGAATTTGTTTTTTGAAGGCTCACAATATTTACCTTCTTTCCATCTGGCATAATAATGTACTGCGGTTGCCAACTCTTCACCCGTGCTTATATCAACAAGCAAAGCTCTAACAGAATCGGAACCAAAGTCCATACCTATGGTATATTTTTTCATTTAATGTTAGTTTTTTGATTTTACAAATATAGTAAATATATTGATAAGTGTAATATGCACACTTTTAAATTTTAACCTTAATGACATTCATGGATTAACTTGGTAAATCTATTATAATTTTCTAGGTTTTCAATTCAAAATCAGAAGTTTAAATGATTATCGTTCAGTATTTTAGTTATTTTTTAATAAAAATCAAAAATAGGTTTACCAGCGCCATCAAATTTTACTTCCATGACTCGTGCATGACGGTTTGGGTCGTATAAAGGGTCTTCAATAATTTCTTCCAATGGTCTAGTATCGCTTTTAGGGACCATAGCAGGATCACCAACCGCTTTTTCGTAATCCCTAGCATGATAAACGCTCAAAGGATTCCCGTTTTCATCTACCGTAAAACTGTTATGCCCTGGACCATAAATACCTTTTTCATAGTCGGATTGTAATACTGGGTACCTTGATTTTTTCCACGAATTTCTATCAAATAAATCGGCATTTTCATTGGCCTCCATCAAGCCCATGCAATAACATGCTCCTGTTGCACTAGCTGAAAATGTAATGTAAATCTTTCCGTTGTTTTTGATAACCGCTGGGCCTTCGTTAACCCAAAAACCGATACGTTCCCAATCATAATCGGGTGTAGTTAGCATGAATTGTACCGTTTTTAATTTAATTGGCGATTCCATTTCGGCTAAATATAAATTGGAAGCCGCAAATTGGCCGCCCGTTTTTTCGGCCCAACAGAAATAGCGTTTTTCGTTATTTTCAAAAACAGTGCCGTCCAACGAAAAATCGATAAATGTTTTGTTATCGCCATCTGCAGCTTGCATTTGTCCCAATTCCACCCATTCGTCCTTTAAAGGGTCTTGACCTGAACATTCAAGAACATAGGGCCTTAATTTCCAAATATCCTCTTCTTCACTAGCCGCAAAATACACGTACCATTTTCCGTCTAAATAATGAATCTCAGGCGCCCAAATGTGACGACTCATTGGTCCACTTTCATGTTTGCGCCATACATTAAAAGTTTCTGCATTTTGCAATTCTTTTATTGTTTTGGCTCGTCTTAGCTCAATAACATCATAGGTCGGCACCGAACCTGTAAAGTAGTAAAACCCATCTGTATGTTTATAAATAAACGGGTCGGCACGTTGTAAAACTATTGGTGCATTTTTGTCTGAACTCCCCATTTCTATATGTTTAGTTTAATTTTGATTTTTTCGTAATATTCATCCGTAATTTTGTAACGGAACATTAAGCTTCCCATAATTACATGAAACAGCCCCGGAATGACTGTAAGCATCAAGGCTATACCCCATAATGCATACTCACTTTGCGTAGCGGCTTTAGGCACATATTCAAAGAAGTCTAATAAATACCCTACTGCTGCTCCTGCTAAGCCCATTCCTAATTTTTGGGCAAACGAAATACCTCCAAAAGAAAGCCCAGAAACCCGCTTACCCGATTTGGCATGACCATAATCTACCGCTTCTGCTATGGCCGACCAAAATACCGGCGCATGTAAATCGACAACAAACGACAATATAAAATACAGCACATAAGCCAATACCATGTTTCCTGGTTTAACCGCAAATAGCATGACTAAACTAATTAAACCCACTGCAAGCTGCGTCCATTTAAACAGTTTTACCTTGCAGTAGCGTTTCGTTATAAAGGTTGAAGCCGGCATAGCCAAGATTGCCGCAAAAACACCGGTTGCCATAAAAGATGATTGTACACTGGCATCGCCATCAAGGAAATATTTTGCATAAAATATAGCCACCGAATTTCGTATAACATAACCTACCGTACCAAAAAAGCAAACACCAAATAGCAATGTCCATTGGCCATTTTTTAACAACAGCTTAAATTGCTCTGAAAGCGGTTTACTTTCTACTTCGTGCTCTACACGCTCCTTTGTGGTGAAGAAACAAAACAAGAAAAGTACGGTTCCTAAAAAGGCCATTAATCCCATGGCGAGCTGATAACCTCTAGCAATATCGTTCTTACCTAATTTTTCTGCAAGAATGGGCACAACAATAGATACCAGAAAAGCAGCAACCTTTGCAAAGAAAAGTCTATAGCCATTCGCTGAAAGACGTTCTTGGGGATCACTGGTAAGTACTCCAATTATGGATATATATGGAATAGTTACCGAGGTAAACATTATAGTTACGAACACATAGGTTAGGTAGGCATAAATCATTTTCCCCGCATAATCAAAATTTGGTGTAGTAAACGTTAAGAAAACGGAAAGCCCAAAAGGCACTGCTAGAAATAGAAAATAGTGCCGGTACCTACCCCATTTTGTTGTTATTTTATCGGTAATCATCCCCATAAGCGGATCGGTAATCGCATCGATTAACCTTACCAACAAAAACAAAAGCGCCATATCTTTGGGTTTTAACCCAAACACATCGGTATAAAAAAATGTAATGATAAGGAACATGGAAGATATTACCACGTTCACAGCAGCGTCACCAGATCCATATCCTATTTTTTCTAGAACGCTTAACTTTTGGTTTTCGGTTTTCATAAGTTTAATTTATTAGAAGTTTTGCCGAGAAAAAACAATCCTCCCAACAGTTGTTTAGTTTGTTAATTTACATTAATTCAGTTGATTGACAACAGCCCATTTACCAATCTAGTTTTATTAAGGATATGGCCTGTCTGGGCAAATCTATATCAATACTTGTTTTTCCTTTATTAATTTGTTTCCATTCAGGAGACCCATACAAATGCAAATGGCCAGCTTTTTCAAGACTTTTGATTTGGTCTTTAGTAGGCTTTTGAGGAGACCCCATTTCCTTCCAAAGCGTGTAAGAATTACTAAACTCTTGGTCAACCCTATAATGGTTTATCAGTACTTTCTCTGATGGAATATTATCTATAGATAATTTGACCAATGATGATGGCACATTTAAATCATTATTATCATGGTAATTCCAAACCATTACGGCGATAGAGTTTTCACATTTTGAAGCTATGGCATTAATATCAGGGTTTTCTCCTCTTACACTTTCGTCCCTAACCTTTAAAAAGTTATAGGAAAGGTTATCCTGCTCTACCTTAATTCGATTACCAGACATCATTCCAAACATTCTAAAAACATTCAACACTGGCTTATCCACTCCATTAGTAGCCATATCTCTAAAACCAGCATACCACGGTTGGTTTTCAAACTCAAACCCCCAAGTTACGGCTCCTAATAGATTAACCCCATAATGGTCTGCCAATTCATATTTCCTGGCAAAAGAAGCTGCGGTGTAGCTAGCATACATGGTCCCATTCCTGTATGCATTATGCGGATAATCTGCCTCGGAACACGCTGCACAACCTTCTGGGTCTGATTCACCAATGATAATTGGCAAATCCTTAAATTCTGGATAAGATGCTATGATTTCAAAACCTTTGCTAATATCCCTAAGCTGTGCACCCATATTCATTTGCACCATACCATCAACCACTTTAGGGCTACCTTTAGCATGGAAGGTTATAAAATCCAGAGGCGCGCCTGTTTCTCCTGTGGCATAGTTCTTTCCGTTTTTAACATGATCCAAGAATGTACGTAAAAATTCTGCTGCTTTGTCCCATCCAGGTCCAGTGGTTTCTGGTCCTCCCATTTTTGCTGTTGGCAATGCTCTTTTTACCGCATCGGCACTATAATCGTATAATTTCATGTATTCTTCGGTAGTACCTTGCCAGTAGCCTATATTAGGTTCGTTCCAGAGCTCCCAATACCAACTTTCTACTTCTTCTTTTCCATAGCGCTCCACGCAGTGGGTCACCCATTGATACACCAATTCGGCCCATTTTTCGTAATCTTTAGGAGGGTGTGCCCAACCGGTGTAAATATCTTCGTAGGCCGCCCCGGGTTTCCAATAATGTCTGTAAGGCTTTGGCTTTGCAGACAGTGCTTCAGGCATAAACCCGATTTGGGCAAAAGGCTTCATGCCTCTTTCAATATAAGTATCGAATATTTTGTCAACTATAGTCCAATCGTAAACAGGGTTCCCATTTTCATCTTCGGTATAAGCGTTCGTTGAGCCCCATTTTAGTCCATGTGTGCCTTCTCCGGTAACCAATAGACTATGGGCACGAACGTTTACAGGAACTGGACTTAGTGCGGCCATTTCGGAGAGTAGTTTTTTACCATCTTTCATGTACGTATAGTTAGGTTCATCATAGCCCCACCATGCCCAAATGGGGGTCATAGGTCCTATTTCCTCAGCAGCATCAACATTAATTGCCAATGGCTTTTCTTGACCAAAACTACTCGCTTGAAAAACAAGCAAGCCTACTAAAAGTAACTTCTCTGAAATACGTTTGATGACTCGCATAATACTCATTTTTAGTGCAACCTATTCTATTTCTATCCAAACCTTCATTTTATTTACGCCTCGATTAGACCAAGCGTAGTAAGGAATGGCTTTTAATTTATTTTTTTTAATAGTGTTTACGCCTTTTAAAATAGATTCATTTTGAATTGCGTATTGATCTGAAGACGATAATGAGATTTTATCAAAATTTGGGTTGTCCACTTCCTCGACAGCATATACCAAAGGACCATATTCCAAAGATAGTTTCCCTCGGTCTTCTTCTACCTTTTCATTGGCTTTAACTGTTCTTACCTGCATTGGAAAATTGAGTTCAACGTTATCATTGGCCTTCCAGTTTCTGGTTATTTCAAAATAGCCATCTTTAATATTGGCATCCATTTTTTTACCATTAATTATAAGTGTAGGTTCACTTTGTAAATTATTGGCATAGGAGTATAAATCGCTTGGCAATACTTCATTTCTGCTCCATGCGGGCACTCTGAATTTTACAGTGGTTTCAGAAGGAGATATGACCGAAAGTTTCACTTTACCGTTCCACGGATACAATGTTTCTTGGGAAACCGATATTTTTCCACCATTTAAATCGATATTGGCGTGACTCGATGCATACAGGTTGACATAAATGGTTTTATCTGATTTTGATTTTGAATAGATAAGCCCTGGCACCGAGGGAATAAAACGAATAATATTAGTAGGGCAACACGAACAATCAAACCAAGCTTGACGTGTACAAGCGCCACGATTGAATTTATAAACACCATCTGATTCTAATGCATTCGGATAGAAAAAATGAGTGCCATCCAACGATAAACCTGAAATTAAACCATTGAACAGTGTACGTTCAATCACATCAAAATATTTAACATCACCATATAAATTGTGCAACCTGTGGTTCCAGTATACATCACCAATAGCGGCACAGGTTTCGTTGTAGGCCGTTAAATTGGGCAACTCATAGTTTTCCCCAAACTGTTCTCCCTCATGCTTTGCACCAATACCCCCAGTAATGTACATTTTCTTGCTTACCATATTGTCCCACAATTTGTTTATCGTATTGGCATATAAACTATCGTTTTGAATTGCGGCAATATCGGTCATCGCAGCGTACATGTACATAGCCCTAACCGCATGGCCAACTACCTCTTCTTGCTCTACAACAGGAATGTGGTCTTGAGAATATGGGCCAAATAGTTTGTGGTTATCAGGATTTCCTCGGTTATCTAAAAAGTATTTTGCTAGTTTTATATATTCTTCTTTTCCCGTAATTTGGTACAGTTTTATCAATCCGGTTTCTATAATTTGATGCCCTGGGACAGCATCGATTTTATCTTCTTCCTCTCCAAAGGTCTTTACCATTAAATCTGCATTCTTTATTGCAATGTCCAAAAAGTTCCGTTTGCCGGTTGCTTTATAGTGTACCACTGCGGCCTCATACAAATGCCCCGCGTTGTACAACTCATGGCTCATAAACAGGCCATCCCACCTAACTCCTTTTTCAGTTTTCACCCAAGGCGCAGGTGGTTTTGCTGGATTAATGGTTCTCCAGGTAGTTAAATAGCCATCTTTTTCTTGTCCTATTTTAATAATGCCTATTAGGGAATCCAATAAGATTTCCAACTCTTGATTGGGCGCACTGATGAGGGAGTTTGAAGCACCTTCAATAATTTTATATACATCGGTATCGTCAAAAGGCATGGCGCCTTTTACTTCACCTTCCATCTCTCCGCCAGCAATTAAAAAATTGTCTAAACGCCCCTCTTCTTCACATTTCGAGATGGCATATTCAATGGTTTTTTCTTGAACGCGTTTGATGATTGGTAGCCAAAATTCATCTGTTACTTTTACGTTTTGTATGTCTACAGGTTGAATCTTATAACCTTCTAACTGCTGTTCAGTTTTAGCATTTCCTTGTTGTTTAGAATTACAACCTATCAAGCTAATTACCGAGAACAAAAATATTATTTTTACTCTGCTAAAATTCATTTTTAGTTTGTTTTAGTTGTATCAAATACATCATATACTTCTTCTAAATATTGCGTATATAGTGGATCTCTTTTATACATGTTGATATAAAACAGAGCAATTAAATCCTTTTCTGGATCAATGATATATTCTGTACCTAACATACCTCCCCACCAAAATGCGGTATTTGAAACTTTATTAATATGCTTGTTTTTTTCGTTAGCTAATTGAAATCCTAATCCGAATTGAAAACTTTCACCACCAGAATTTACTTCTGGCAAACGATTAATTTTTGTCATTTGGGCAATTGTTTCGGGCTTTAGAATACGGCTGCCATTAAATTTTCCTTCGTTCAATAACATTTGACAAAACTTAGCATAATCCTCTATTGGGCCATTTAATCCGATAGCACCTTCTGCATAGGTTTTATGGCTGCTTACAGTACCTTCGGCGAACATCGTTGAGCCAGGTTCTAATTTTCCGTCAACCAGACTGTAAGGCTTTACAAAACGTGTTAAGTATTCAGGTTGATAATACCAGTCCGTATTTACCATATCCAAAGGTTCTAAAATAGTTTCCTTTACGAATTTTTGTAGTGGTTTGCCTGAAATACGTTCTACAATATATGCCAACATATTGGTGCTTACATGATAATTCCAATCTGAACCTGGATCGAAACCTAACGGATAACTCACCAAATCCAACATCTCTTCTTCTAAATATTTTGAATTTGGATTACCTCCAAAACTACGCTGTCCTTTATAAGTCTCTGTCGAATCAATCTTCCCGAATTCACTTAAATTAGTACTTTTTCTATTTTCTTTTTTTCGGATATCACTTACCAGTCCTGCATTTAACCCCGAAGAATGTGACATTAAGTGCACAAAGGTCATAGGTGTTTTAACTGGACGAGTTTCGTAAGTACCATCTTCATTTACCTTGGTAACCACTTGGTCTGGAATTTCTGGATAATATTTTGACACTGGGTCATCAATAGCTACCAATCCCTGCTCAACTAATATCATAAAAGCAACTGTTGTAATGGCTTTGGTTTGTGAAAATAGCACATAATAGTCATCAACTTTAGCGGGAATATTATTTTCAATATCCTTTAACCCAAAAGCTTTGTTGTAAATCACATTGCCGGATTTAGCTACAAATGCTGTAACACAATTTAGTTTCTCCGTATCAACAAAAGATTGAAGTAGAGAATCGATGTCTGCGATTTCATTTTTATTGATATCAAGATTGTCTAAATCGACATTCTTGTTGAAGCTCTGTGGTGCTTCCTGTTGTTGAGGATTTGTGTTTTTACATCCAATAAAAATGTATAGAAATAAGAATAAAACAATGTTTAACTTTTTCATATTTATCAATTAAAACTTAACGGTTGGCCATTCAGCTCTATCCCATTCAATGGTTTTAACAATCAATTTAGATCGGCCTTTGTCCTTTTTGTCATATCCGTGTGCTACAAAATAGGTCTTACCATCAAAATCGTAAACAGCGCAATGACCAATTCCCGCATATTCTTCGGTTTCACCTGCTACAAAAGTACCTCCACCAGCATAAAGAGGGCTCCCTTCTTTGTCAAAATAAGGCCCGCGTATGTCTCGAGACCGCCCCACCAATACCTTATAGGTGCTATCTAATCCTCTGCAGCAATACCCAGTTGAAATAAACAGGTAATAATACTGATGCCTTTTATAAATAAATGGTGCTTCGATGGTCCCATCTCCAGGATCGGTATCTGGCATGCCAAAAGTGCGTTTCTGTTTGGCAATAGTGTACCATTCCTGAGGCTCTGCCAGAGCTTTCATAGTAGAATCTAACTTTACAAGCTTGAGACCACCCCAAAAGGATCCAAAGGACAGCCAGCCGGTGACCCCGCCACCCCATTTTCTATCAAAATAGACATTGGCATCAATTGCATTCCAAAAATCCCTGCCAGGTATGGATTGAAGAATCATACCGTGGTCTATCCATTTATAATCAGGGCTATTTTGATCTAAAGTTTTATTGGTCATCACGCCAATCGCCGAAGTGTTTTTGGCGAATGCTGATGGAGAATAATACAAATAGTAAGTACCGTCCAAAAACTGAATGTCCGGAGCCCAATAGCCTCGTCCACGATAACCTGCGATAATGTCGTCTGTTACCCAATCCAATTCACTGGGAACAGGTTTAATTCTCGTCCAATTTTCAAGATCTTGACTTTTTGCCATCCCTCCTCCCGTGGTAAACAGGTAGAAGGTGCTGTCTTGTTCTATTACTACGGGGTCATGAGCCGTAAAACCTTTTGAATCATCTGGTTTCCAGTCTGGTTGTGCGATAGCTAATGTGCTACAAAGCATCAATAAAAAGAGGAAAGTATGTTTTGGCTTCATTGTAATTTATTTTTTACGGTTTCAAATATTTGTCAAAGAATTTTTCAAGCGCTGGGTCTGTCACTTCTAACTGCCCATTGTAAGCAATACCATGATCACCTTCCATCTCAAGATATTCTAAAGTGGTGTCGCCAGCAGCTTTCATTTTTTCTACAAAATCACGAGTCCTTTCAGGCAATACAATTGGGTCTTCGGTGCCTTGAATGAGAAACATCGGCGGGTGGTTAGCACTTATATAACCAATGGGCCACCATTCTTTTTTGGCCATGGGAACATCACGCCCCAATTCTGTTGGGGGAGATCCAGCACCAGCCACGGTTACTTTACTGGAGTATTCATCCCAACCACCATCGCCTTCTAAACCATCAGCTTTATCGGTCATGGCAAGCATAAGTGACAAGTGTGCGCCAGCGGAATGGCCGTAACTACCTATTCGGTTGGGGTCTACATGTAATTCACCGGCATGGGCACGTAGCCAGCGTACGGCACATTTAACATCTTCTATACAAGCTGGAAATTCGGCTTCGCCCGTTAGTCGATATTCCACATTAATGGTAACATAACCTTTCTGTGCATAGGCGACCATCATTTTCTGATAAACATCGACAGATTTCGACCCAAAACGCCATCCTCCGCCATGAACGATAACCAATGCTGGGCGTAGCTCACTCCCAAAATTTTCAGGCATGGCTAAATCAAGTTTCCAACTATCGCTTTCACCTTCACGATATGGGATATCCTTTGTTACGGTAATTGTTTTAAACTTGGTAGTAAGACCTTCATCCTCGGCTGTATCCACTGCCTTTTCTTTTTTTTGTGCGCAAGCTATTACTGATAACATTAAGAGTATCATCAGACCTATTGATTGATATATTTTTCTCATTACTGAATTATTAAAATTATAGAATGGTTTTAAGCATGTATCAATGTATTACATATTGATTGGGGTTTCCAGGTGTAGGTGTACCACTTGACACTTGGTCTCCTTTTTTATAAGACCTTGATAAAGGTCTGGAAAACGTAATTCCTGAACCAACAGCTTCTTCCCCATGGTCATGCTGGTGGGAGACAGGTTCGGTAACCGTTATAAAAGTTTGTGGTCCATCGCCGCTTCTTGGGCGCCACCAAAACCTAGTATAATCTGTGGTTGATTTGATAACTACAGTTTCTTGATTTGAACCTTTACCCACTGTGATTTTTTGACCATCCTCAAACCCTTCTATACTTTCAACAGGGATAATAGTATCGCCTGCTTTAACTTTGGCACTTAGCAATGTTCCACCAGCGGAACCAATAAGCGTTATTTTAGCTATTTCATAATTATCGATTCCCACAACAACTTTTTGGCCAATTCTAAAATCATCTACACTGTTCACTTTTATGTTATTGCTGCCAACATCGGAAGGCAGTGTAAGTGATATTGTATTATGTAGTTTAAAATCATTGCAATTGCTATCATGATCGGTTCCATCAGGATAACGGCCCACACTTCTCATAGGTAAGCTTGAAGGCGTTGTGTTTCTTCTACTTGTTCCCCCTTCCATGGCAGGTGACTCCGTATAGCAACCCAATTCTCCTGCACCTGATATGGCATGATAGCCTTCAGAAGCCCACGGGTCTACTATTTCACCGTAGTTAAGTCCATCAACAACATGGCCGTTAGCATTGCGCAAAACCATGTTCCCGGCCACGAAAGAAAGTGCTGGGCCACCAAACCATTGGTCTGGTTTAGCAGAACCTTGATAACCAGCAGTTGTAACTTTTAGATTCCTTACCACATCATTTATAGGATGTGTTTTGGCCAAAGGTTTATCAAGAGTAACGACAAAGCACAGTGGCAAAACAGGTTCGTTACTTGAGTGTTCGAATTTCGTAGCTGGTTCGAAGCTTACTCCTGTACCCCATACACTAAAAGGCATATTATAGGAGTGGTTAAATTTTAATGGCTCTGCCAAATCAAGTCCTGTTCCTGCATCATCATCTTCTCTTGTTAAAGGGCCATTAAAACTGTTTCGTGATGATGCTGTTCCAACTTTGGTTACAGTAACCCATTCAATTCCATGTCCTTCACTATCAATGTCCAATCTTATTTTGTCACCTACAGAGATGTCCTTTACAGAAGATACCTTAATATTGGTATCTCCGGGTTTTGCATCTACAGACAACCAAGCTTGTGTACCGCGTTTTCCTACTTCGGTTACGGTAACGACTTCGTATTTTTCAATGTCGCGGGCCACTGCAGGATAAGTGGCGCCATAGCCAATAGCCATTTTTTGTCCCACTTCAAAATTATCAACACTTTCAACCGGTATGCTAGTTGAACCTTTAGGAATGGTAATTACAGGCCCTTCAGGTAGGGGTTGCCAAACTGTTGTAGGCGTTCCTGGGGCAAGTGGTCGGCGATAGCCATATGTTGACCAAAAATCTCTCGGTGTTTCACTTTCTACTTTTTCAGGTGGATTTGAAATAGCTGTAATCTTTCTGGTTTCTTTGTTTGCATCAGTACCGATTACAATTTCATCGCCTATCGACATACCAATAGTGTTTCTTACGTATATGGTCGTTTCACCACTGACAGCTGGCACTTCCAATCCAGAATTTGATAAGCCTAAGAGATAATAATCGTTTGCTTCAAGTGTAATGCCTTTAGGAATTTCTATTGATGAAAAAATAGGTAATTCTGCTTGATGATGTGTTAGCGACCAATTTGAAATATCTACCTCATTTTCACCTGAATTGTATAATTCAATAAATGTGTTCGTTAAATTTTCTCCACTACCTATGGCAAATTCATTTATTTTAATGGGACTTACATTGCGGACTTTCTCAATGGCTTTCTCAGTCTGAGTTATGCTATTAGACGCATTTGTCCATTTCGCAATACCTACAAGATCACCGTTGAGCGTTTTAGAGCCTGATTTTACATTAAAAACAGCACTCACGGTCTCACCTGGTTTAATTGGGGTGGTAAATGTTTGTACAGCTTTATCGTTACCCAAAACATTTACTTTCCAGCCATAGGGGGCATCGATGCTAATTTGAAGATTATTAACCGCTGTTTGCGTGGTGTTTTTAAATGTAACCGTTGTGTTCTGGGAAGTGTTTGGAGCAAAAGTTTGCATTCCGGGAGGCGTATTGACCACAGCAGAAGGAGCAATGCTTAACTTAGCCTCGGCATAACCTGCTTTAACAATGTTTGCCTGAATTTTTTGATTTGTTTCAGCAGATGGATATGTTCCAGCAGCCGTCATAGCAGCTTCATAGAATGTTCCCTGGGAATAATTGTTGTTATCACCACCGTTACCGAGTACAATGGCTCCTTGTTTACGCATTGGGTCGTAACTGCTTTTATCATCCGGAAATTTATCGTTAATAATGCGCCCGCCGTCGTACATTGTATATAAGTCACCGCCTTGTGCATCCCCTCCCATAGATCTCCAATGACCTGGTTTTCCATCAGCAGTAGCTGTTACAAAGCGCCAGGAAATACTAGGGAGGTCTTTACAATATTTATCATTGGGATCGGGATTAACACAACCAACCAAATTGTTTTCTTGATCGGTCATAATCCAAGGGCCACTGTCTTGACCATAGTACCAAAAACGGGCATTGCCATAATAAGTGGACTCCATAGTGCCATCACCATCATCTCGGCTGTCAGTTTCAACATTACCGTAATTAAAACAGCAACCATCATTGAAATGGTGACCATTTATTACCCAATATTGGCCTTCAGCTTGGTCATCTACGGCGGTGCCTTTTGCGTCGTTCCAGCGCAATCCCATATCAGGAGCAATAAAAATACCATATACCTTATGCCCCATAACGGTCACTGGGGCCATATCTGCCATCGGGACATTATTAAAGCCACCCATTGCAGGTCCAATAAAAGCTCCTCGAGGTGCTTGCTCAAGATGATTGCCCATTCCTGATTGGTCATAAAGTTTTGTAATCCAACAATAGGTATCAGAGCAAAATTCATCCTGCGCCATGGCATCTGCATATCCTCCCGGATTGCCTTCACTTGGTTGAACTACGCCAATATCTAAAGTCTTGCCATCTGACTTACGCATCACTTGATAAAGTGGGCCGTTATAATCGGCGTATAATGCCCTTGTACTACTATGGGCTGCAACGCAAGGGCAGTCATCTTCTGCATATATATCACAGGGACCTTGGGGTCTTGGTGGAATGTTGTTGAGTTCCGTTGTTGTCATGGAGATGAATATAATGGCAATTACAGGAACGCACAATACTAATGCGCTGGTTGTTTTTAATCGCTTATTAATTTTCATTGCTTTGGTAATGTTAGTTTAGTTGTCTTTTTAAAATAGTTTAGTGGACGGAAAGGTGCTCAGATATTCAATGAGCTCTTTATCATGGTTGTAAATTATTTCACAATTATTGTCGAAAATCATGGTAGCTCCCTCTTCTGGGTTGTAAGCATCCCATTTTGGTAGTTTTTTGGAGTTCGGGTTGCCCGTTTTAATAAAGTTAATCCAAGCCGAACTGATTTTATCAGCCAACTCATAGGCTTCTTTAGTACCTCCGGTCATAGTACGTGCCATTTCAATATTATTAAACATAAAGGGAAGCTCCATACCATGGCAAGCTCCTAAACTACCATCGTTAACTGTTGATTTCCAGGTAAATAAATAAGAGTAGGCCGGGGCACCACCTTGTTTGCTTTTTGCAACTGCTTGTTTCAAAACACCAGATCTAAAAAAGATGTCAAAGCCTAACATTTCATGTGGCTCTGTAGAATTTGGGTATGCCTTTCTGTAAAGTTCGATGTATTTGTCGACGTTTTCCTTTCCAAATCGTTCCGCTATAACATCACGTACTTCACTAAGAGATTTTTTCGTAATTAAATTTCTATTGAAATAGGTAAATTCATTTAGGTCACTTCCTATGAGCATAGCAACATCTTTCGAGAAAGGTGCAGGCTCTGGATCAAAAGGATTTTGTACAATAAATTTTCCGTCTACGGTCGGACTGTAACCAACTCTGAAGTTTTGTTTTGATGATTTTTGTTTAGTTGAATTTAATACTCGAGTCGCGATAGTTCCAGCTTCAAGTAGTTCTTGATATGTAAACTCATCTAATTTTTCTGTATTGCTTGGTGTTACACCTAGTGCAGCGGCAAATGCCTTGCCAAAGGCTGTAGCATTCTCTTTTGGTTGAAGGGTTACTGTTGATCCACTTTGTACAATAGCTCTTTTAAAGAGACCAGCAGCTGAGGGCATGGCCATAAGTGTAGACACCTTACCGCCACCACCAGACTGTCCGTTGACAGTGACCGTATTAGGATCTCCTCCAAAACTTTCTATATTGTCACGCACCCATTCAAGAGCAGCAACAATATCCTGCATCCCAAGATTTACAGAATTGGAATATTTATCACCAAGAAATCTCAGGTCAACATAGCCTAGGGCATTAAGTCTATGGTTAATTGAGACGACCACAATATCACCTTTTTCAGCCATTGGGCCACCATCAAAAAAAGGAAGTTGGTTGGCAGATCCTGCAAAATACCCACCGCCATGAATCCATACCCAAACAGGACGCTTTTTACCATCGTTGATTTCTTTGCTCCAAACATTTAAGACAAAAGATTCTTTTTCATCCATAGGTTCCCTATTGAAAAGAAACCCAAAGTTGAATTCACTTTGGCCCTCCCAATCTTGGGCTGTAGGTTGCATGGCCTGAGGTCCAAAAATTTGGCACTGTCGTATGCCGTCCCAGTTATCCGGGGCTTGTGGCGACATGAACCTTTCTGCCTGAGCATAAGGAATACCTTTAAACACAAATATTCCATCATCGATATAGCCCCGAACCTTACCGTAGCTTGTTGATACAACAGCTATATTTTCCCCAGCCAAAATTGGACCTTTGTTGTTTTGACCAAAGCAAAATGAAATGATTGCAGTAAATAACAATGTTGTAGTGATAAACTTAATTTGCTTCATAATTATATTTTAGTTAAAAACTATTAAACCATTAAAGTGCTATTGTCAAAAATTTATTCCAACTCTCATTGAATAGATTACACTACTTTTATTTTGATTCCAAATACTTACCCTTTATCATTGTAAATGAATGAGGAGGGAATGAATAATTTAGCAAATTATCCTTTGGCTTTATACTGTCTTTTTCTGTAGTCTTTACAATTTCTTTTCCAAAAGTGTTTTGCGATTTTATGTCAGGCCCGTTAACTTCCATAACGTTTAATTTCCCATTGAATGCACCTTCTTGCAATAGAATATCTGTTGAAATGCTTTCTGTAAGGTGTCTGTTCATTACAGAAATGATGATTTCATCTCCATTCTTGGCCACTGATACATCCAGATAAGGCACATTTAATATTATCAAAGGTTACCTGTTGTATAATATCATTACCAATTAAAAGCTTTACTGTAACCTGTACATTCCCTTCTTTTTTTAAAACAATTCGCCCATTGTACGACTTTCCTTTTTCTAAAGCAATGCCCGATTGTTGTATACCTTCAAACGCTGTATTTGTTATGGCTATTTTAGGCGAATGTGCGCCGACATAAGGATTCATTGAGTCCATCGTCACTTTGCCGATAGGCTCCCATCGATTAATTTTTTCCTTTCTATTAATAGGGTTTAACGTATCTGTATTTACCGGATAAAAAAACTTTCTATCATCCAATAATTCAGCCCACAAACAGTCGTCTACTAAGTTTCCTACATCTTCGTTACCAAGATTTTCCATAAACATACCATAAAGATGATTGGAAATAGAATCCTTGGTTTTAGAAATATCAATTTTTGCGACTAATTTTGTAACGGACTGCTGTTGATCACTTTTACAAGCCGTAAGCATGACACAAAACAGCACGGGCAACACCAATCTGATTTTTCCCATTTCTATTTTATTTTAAAGGAGATACTCTTGGCCAGTCGTTTTCCCAGTTTATTTCCTTAACAATCAATTTTGGAACACCATCATCTTTAGCATCGTAGCCATGGCTGAAATAATAATCTTTCCCATCGAAGCTATACACACTATTGTGCCCAACGCCATGCCAGTTTTCATCGCCTTCAATAACCAAACTTCCGCCTCCATGGTTAAGAAGCTTTCCTTCTTTATCTACATACGGCCCTGTTACCGATTTTGAACGGCCCACCACCACTTTGTAAGTACTGTTTTCGCCACGGCAACAATAATCCCACGACAAAAACTGATAGTAATAGTCGCCTTTTTTAAAAATAAAAGGACCTTCTAATGCGGCATCACCAGCATTAGCATCAGGTATATCTGGGCTTCTTTCTCTTCTTGCAATGGGATACCATTCTTGAGGTTGTGCCAAAGTTTTTAAATCGTCATTTAGTCTAACTATTTTTAATCCGCTCCAAAATGAACCAAATGATAACCAAGGGGTTCCTTCATCATCAAAAATTAAATTGGGGTCAATGGCATTCCATAAATCTCTGTTTGGAGCCGATTGAATTACAATACCTTGGTCTTCCCATTTATAGTTTTCGTCTTCTGGATTTAAAGTTGCATTGGTTACCAAACCTATTGCTGAAGTATTTTTACCAAAAGCCGAAATGGAATAATATAAATAATAGGTTCCGTTGTGAAAAGTGATATCGGGTGCCCAAATATGCCCGTTAAATCCTGGGGCTACATCTTTAGCCCATTTAGGACTTTCAGCAAAAACCGGCGCTCCCTTTTTCCATGTTTTTAAATCTTTTGAGGTAAACCTTGTAATACCAGGGCCTGTACAGAATAAATAGTACGTATCACCTTGTTTGGCTACAACAGGGTCGTGCGTTATTGGTTTATCGGTTTGGGCACAAGAAACGATTGTCACTAAAACAGCAAATAACGAAATGTAATGTTTTAATTGATTCATAATATTAGTTTTGAATACCTTCTGATGTCATAATAACACGTTTCATCGTGCCGTCTTCATTATAGTAAAGCCTATCTACACATACGGAACGCCTAAAACTACCTCCATGTGTGGGAATACTTCCATTATGGTAAATAAAATAATCTTTTTCTTTAAATTCAATAATCGCCTGATGGTTGGTATTACTGTTGCCAGCAACCTCATTTAAGATACCTTTAAACTCCCACGGGCCGTTAATTGATTTACTCATAGCATAAGCTATTTTTTCAGGAAATTGGTAGGCATACGATAAGTAGTACCAATCACCTTTTTTATGAATATATGGTGCCTCCGTGAAGTTTGGCAAATCAACAGTCATAATTGGGCCATCAAGCTCAATCATATTGTCTTTTAATTTGGCATATTTGCAAACGGTATTTCCCCAAAATATATAGGCTTGCCCATCGTCATCAATCCATACTGTTGGGTCAATATCATCCCAACTTATCTTAGTATGGGTCGTCATATCATTTGTTATTAATGCTTTTCCAATAGCATCAACAAAGGGACCTGTTGGATTATCGGAAACCGCTACACCAATGGCTTTACCGTGAATACTGCCGTGCTCTACAGTTACAAACCAATAAAACTCCCCATTCTTTTCAATCACTTCTGATGCCCAGGCACTCCCAGACGCCCACTTAAAATCTGTGGGTTTTAACGGTACGGGATGTTCTGTCCAATTAACCATGTCGGGTGAAGAATACACCAACCATTCATGCATTCTGTATGCATTAACATCGTTGGGTGCTTGGTCGTGTCCTGCATACAAGTAAACTTTATCGTTATGTACAATTGCTGCAGCGTCGGCAGTATATTTATCTGTAATGATAGGATTATTAAAGTTTAAATTTTCAATTTTTGAAGAATCGTTTCTTTTTGTAGATCCACAAGCAAAACAAAGTATAGAAGTGGTTAGCAAAGCCAATAATTTTTTCATAATAAATTTGAATTAATTTACTTTTTTACCCCAAATAGCCGTTCCATCATTATTTAAACCAGACAACAAAATGGTAGAAGCTACTTTGTTTTCCCAATCTCTACCGCGCTCAACATATAATTTATCCGTAAATCCGTTAGCCCAAGATAAGGTTAACCACGGTGCACTATATGTCCAAGAATTGTTGGAATCACCATTTATCGAACCATCTGCAGCCAATTCTAAACTAATTGATGTTTGAAAATCGGCCGATATTTGTTCTTCAGCATAGCCTGGAACTACACGGTAACCTAAAATGATTTGCTCGTAGGTTCCAGCTAGATCTGCTTCAGAAATAGCTGCTTGGCCAACAGCTGCGTAACGCTCTGGCGAAACAATAGGCCAACCATCTTCCGTCCAATGTATTTTACGAACGTGTAAAATCATGAAAAAACTATTTATTCCAGGTCTGCCTTGATGTGCCATATAGTATTGACCATTACCATCATTAAAAACAGCTGGATGTGAAACCCCTTGCCATCCAGAATGGCCATTGAATTTATAAGGTGCCAATATCATAGGTACATTATCCACCTCGGTGTTGATATTTATACCATTGTAATCGTAAAAAGGTCCGTCAGGTGTGTCACCACGACCTACCCTAACATTATATTTTGTTTGAAGCCAATCATATGAAATAAACATATAATATTTACCTTGCTCGGCATTGTAAATAACCTCGGGGCCTTCAATATTTCCATTAATGGAACCTCCAGTGAAGCCACGCTGTGCAATACGAGTTCCCTTAGTTCCGTTAACCAATGGCAGACCTGTTGAAGGATTTAATTTCAATTTATAAATACCGTCCCAGGCAGAGCCATAATAGAACCAATGTTCACCAGAAGGCGTTACCACAACAGCCGGATCGATGGCATTGGTTTGCCTACTTCCATCAGCTTCAGAAGTTACTACCAAATCTTTTTCCAACCATGGCCCTTCGGGGCTTGATGAAGTTGCCAATCCGATAACACTTAGTCTTCCTACTTCTGATGATAACGAATAATACAATCGATACTCATCTCCAACTTTCATAACGTAAGGTGCCCATAGTGAATTAAAAGGTTCTGCACCTTTACTTCGGATAAAATTGGCTCCTTTTGAAGGCAAGGTATTAAATGCCCAACCAACCCATTGCCAATTAATTAAGTTTTTTGATTTTCTGATTTGAATCCCTGGACGAACAGCCGATCCAAATGAGACATCGGTGTTATAACAATAATAGGTATCTCCTACCTTAATTACTGAGGGATCGTGTACATTGTAAGGTCCCCAGTCCCTAATATTTTCAACCCCAGCTACATCGTAGTAGGTGTCTTCAATATTATCTACTGTATAAATTTTTGAGGTTGGTTCTTCCTCTTCCTCCTCTTCTTGTTCTTCTTCCTGCTCTTGCTCTTGTTCTTCGTTTATTGGGCTATCTTTAGAACACCCATCAAACAATACGAACATAACAAGCAAAAACGCTAAACATTTAAAATTCCAAATTATATTAATCCTTTTCATAGCATAAAGTTTTTTATTTTCCTTCCAATACCACCACCGAGAAAGGAGGCAGTGTAAGCCTTAGTATACCTTTTTTAAGCTTGTAATCCTTAAATTTCACAGGAACAACTTTTTTGGGGTTGTCGAAAGTATTGTGGTCTTGCAATTTATCGGAAGTCAAAATTTCTCCAGTAATTTCCTTAATTTTCAACTTACTTAAATCCAATTCAATTTTATTTTCCTGCTGTGAATCTATATTTACCAGAGAAACATGAACCATTCCGTTTTTATCTCTTGATGCCGAAGCTGAAATGGCAGGCAGCGTTTCGCCTTTATAAGTATAATTTGGCGACTTAAAAGACAACGGCAATAGCTTGGAATCTTGGTGCACCGCATACATTTTCATAACATGATATGTAGGAGTAAGTAGCATTTTATCGTCTTTGGTTAAAATCGCCGCCTGAAGCACATTAACCGTTTGAGCTAAATTGGCCATTTTTATTCTATCAGCTCTATCATGAAACATATTTAATGATAAACCAGCAATCATGGCATCACGCATGGAATTTTGCTGGTAAGCAAATCCAGGATTGGTACCTTCTTCTACGGCGTACCAACTTCCCCATTCGTCAACCACCAAGGCTACTCGCTTTTTAGGGTCGTACTTATCCATAATGGAAATATGGGTATCTAAAATTTCATTGGTTCTTAAACAGTGTTTCATGAAAAGGAAATAATCAGACTCGTCAAATTTTGTTGCAGAACCTGTTGGTGGCCAACCCGTTCTTGTATAATAATGTACCGAAAGCCCCCACATCATGTTATGTGGCACATCGCGCATCATCACTTCCGTCCAATGATAATTGTCTGAATCGGCTCCAGATGCAATCTTTTTTATGTTTACTCCCGAGTAGTTTCTTGCGTAGGTTGCATATTGTCTGTAAAGGTTTGCAAAATATTCCGGCGTCATATTGCCTCCGCAACCCCAGCTTTCGTTTCCAATACCCCAATATTTTACTTTCCAAGGTTCTTCCTGTCCGTTGGCTTTTCTCCAATTGGCCATAGCTGTGTTTCCGTCATAATTACAGTACTCAACCCAATCGTTTAGCTCTTCCACCGTGCCGCTTCCTACATTTCCTGCTAAATAGGGCTCTGTTTCGAGCAACTCACACAATTCTAAAAATTCATGGGTCCCGAAGCTGTTATCTTCTTCTACCATACCCCAATTTGTATTTAAAATATTAGGCCTATCTGCTTTCGGCCCCACGCCATCTTTCCAGTGGTACTCGTCGGCAAAACAACCTCCCGGCCAACGCAAATTGGGGATTCTCAAACCTTTTAAAGCCTCTATAATATCGTTCCTCACTCCATTGGTGTTTGGTATGTCACTGTCCTCTCCCACATAAAACCCGTCGTATATACTACGCCCCAAATGTTCCGCAAAATGACCGTAGATGTGTTTGCTTATGGTAGGTGCAGACTCGTCTTGACTCACGATTATCGCCGTAGTATCTTGTGCATAAATAATGGAATTTATGATGAAAAATAGTGCGACACATTTCCAAAGAGCTAATTTAACTTTAAACATAACCATAGACTTATTTGTATTATTTAATTTTAGTTGAATGAGTATACTGAATAAAAAATATAAGTGTAATTTACACACTTACAAATTAATTAAAAAGTTTTAAGATTTCCAAAAACACATTGGTGAATTTTATTAAATTAATCATAAAATATAATGTTTGCAATCACTTTTATAATCAAAAAGCAAAAAAATTAACAAATTGACATTTTAGATATTAAGAAAACCTTAGAAAAGCACTAATCCTCCACACCCTTTAAAGTCTTAAGGTTATCTACAATATAGTTACCTATCGACTTTCCTTGATTTAAACCTTCATTAATTGCCATTTCATAATGTATTCCCCCATATAATCTAGACAAAGCTGCTTCTTCTGACGCCTGTATAAAAGAGGTAAATGACCTAGCGGGTAAACCATACTCCATTTCAGTAGTATCTTTAAATCTAAAATTATCCCCAAACAAATGTGTTAAAACAATTGCAGCAGACCCAGAAATTACAGAATGACCACTTGTATATTCAGGAAAGGGGGGGGTTTGCAAAAAGGGCTCCCAATTTTCGTCTATTGACTTATTAATTACTGTTTCTGGACGCACTACCAAGGTGTTCCATTTAGCATCCCAACAGCTTATAAATCCATCAAAAAGGGCTACTGATACGTTGGCAAAAGCATTAACAGTTTCATCAAAACTAGATTTGTCTATGACCGTGGCAAGCGATGTTATACCAATCCAATGACCGCCAGGTGTTATTTTTTTTGTAGCAAACATAGCATGACCTTGGTGGTGCGAAACATATGGATTACAGTCCCAAAACTTTGCTATATCTGCACCTTTTGTGTTCAATTTACCACCAACCTTATAAACTTCAAGTAGTTGCTTTAAGAAAGGGCTTCCTTCAGTTAAATCAAACTCTATGGGTGGGGTGGGTTCAAATTGGTTTGCTGACTGCAACACCAAAGTTCTAATTTTATTCCAATGTGGTTCTATACCCTGCATATAATCGGGCGGTGTAGGTTTCCAATATTGTGGTTCCTTGCGAACTATGTATTGCGGATAAGTACGGGTTTGCTTATAAAAATCGTTGTCCGCCCACTGTAATATATGTTGAGCCACTTGATTTCCGTATTCAAGTGACGCATCCAATACTCTTTTAGGAAGTCCAGTTTGGGTTAAACTATCGTAACAACTTTCTTGAAACTCGGTTAGTTTGTCTTCGGAAAAAACAAGTGCCTTACCAACAGTAAGAAATGCATGTACAGATGCCAAATGAAAGTTAATATTCTTGTTTGATGGCTCTGGCACCTCTTTAAAATCTTTTACCTGCCCCACTAAACTGTTATATTTTTCAGGGTATTTTTTTTGAATAACGGCATAAGACGCTAAACTGGGGTACATGTAAACCCTAGATGCCACCGGAGGTGAAAATATATCGTAAACAATAACATCGGTTAATTCTTTAACAGCCTTCCTAAACAAATCTGGATTATCCAAGGCCTCCTGATATCTCGTATCTTCTTTACAGCCAGAAATTGAACATATCAAAAAAGAACATGAACATATTAAAAAAACACGTTTTAAGTAAATGACATTAAATGTAGGTTTATTATATAACATGACTGTTTTTAAAATTAATTGGTGTTAACGCCGTGATAGAAATCCTCTTTAATTCAAAATAAAAGCTCTGCGGAATTAATCGAAATTTAATTTACGTGTCTCCTTACCCATATTACCATAAAAAGTGATGGTTTTCATTGATGGAATAACGCCAAAACTGTTGGATGATTGCGATAAATACCCCCCTCCTAAGTTAAACAATAGTTTTCTCTTAGTACCATCTTTAAATTGAATTTCAGCAAAAAGCTCGTTGGCTTTGGGTTTTACTGTTGTTTGGCTTTGGTTACTAATGGCCCTTGAAGCTACTTCCCCATTATTTTTACCCACTAATACCAGAGATGTTTTTGGGGTATTTATTCTTACTATACTTTTTGAATCTCCTAAAACCGTAAAGCCTGTATCGCTATTATTTAACACTTTAAAAGTACCATCTCCCTGGTTTTTTAAAACATGTCCTATCGAGGCATCATATCTGCCGGCCCCAACTTCGGTAGCGTAATTATTACCTACCAAAACTAGGTCTAAAAACCCATCGTGATTGATGTCTTCTGCCAAAATACCATTTATGGGCGCTACTTGGGTTTCCAGTGGAAGCGGACTAAGCTTAAACTTGTTGTTTCCCAAATTCTCAATATAACAGGTCCTCAACTCAAAAGCCTTTAATGTTTTTTGCTCTGATGTGTTAAATAAACTTAAAACATCTTCGGTGGAAGACTTTGCGAACGTGTTATAGTACAAAAACTTTTTCTTTACTTTTGGCAGTTGTTTTATCAACTGGTCCAGTGAAGCCATTGGATAATATTGCCCCTCTTCAAATTTTGAAAATATAGGGTCCACAGCTCCATTATCATCAAAATCGGCATAATCTAGCCTTATGGGCTGATTGTCTATCACTTTTAAATTAGAATTCAAACCCAGGTTTCCGGCAACAAAATCAATATCGCCGTCGTTATCAAAATCTCCAGGTTGGATACTGTTCCAAAGCCCAGAGCTATTCTGTAAGTTGGAACTTGACGTTATGTTTACAAGTTCTTTACCATTTCCTTTTAACAGCGTTATTGGCATAAACTCCCCAACTAACACTAAATCTAAATTTTTGTCATTATCAAAATCGGTCCATACGGCCGATGTCACCATGCCCACTTCATTTAAATCCTTACAAACCGTACTATTGGCTATTTTAAACTTACCAGAATTGTTTTCTAGTATATAGCTTTTGGGAGCAATAGGATACTTTCCGGGCACCATGCGTCCACCAACAAATACATCGATATCGCCGTCACCATCAAAATCGGCAGCTGAAACAGCCGATGTACTTGTTAACATTTCAGGTAACTCCCCGATTTGTAGCTCTCCATTTTTGTTGTAATACATTCTGTCCTGATAAGCCTCATGGCCTTCATAACGTTCAGACCCTCCACTGGCAACATAAATATCGTTAAGCCCATCGCCATTGGCATCAAAAATCACAGCGCCTTGGTCTTCATACAATTCGGTATCTTTTATCTCAACTTTTTTAAATCCCCCATTTTTTTCTTGATAATGTATCGTTGAATTATGACCATAAGCCCCTCCAATAAAAATATCGTCCAAACCGTCACCATTTAGGTCTGCTACTGCCATTCCCGGCCCTTGGTTAGAATACTTTTGCATGAGCAATGATTGCGAGGCAAAATCGTTATAACTTTTGTCTTGGTGAACGTGGTTGAATAATGAGTCTATTTCGAAATATTTTGGTTTTTCAATTGACCCGGATTTTTCTACCTGCTCCGCCATATTGTAATCCACAGTAACTACCTGATTAGTGCTTAAATTAAAAAGCGTGTTGGTTTTTCCTCCAGGCCATTCTACCACTAAACTATCAATATTTTCCAGATTTTTTAAACCAAAATGAAGCGTAGTTTCCACCGAACTTTGAAAGCCCCTTACCGGCTGGTTATACCTTATTTTTTTATGGGATGCAACGTGGACCGTTGCTTTTGCTCCAATCCCTTTTTTATTATTTGCACTCCCTTTGAACTTAACCTTTAAATAGTTTGAATTCGCAGTATCGGTTTCACGAAGCCTATTTTTATAAACGAACGCATTTTGATTGATATTACTGACCATCAAATCAAGATCGCCATCGGCATCGAAATCTGCATATACCGCTCCGTTAGATATTGATTCTTCATCAAAGCCCCAGTCTTGGGTTACTTTTTCAAAGGTTGAATCCCCATTATTTTTGTATGCGTAATTAGCAACTTTTATTGTAGGCCTGGTGTAAAGACAATCAATAACAGATTTTTTAAGTTCATCGACGTCTTTAAACGCCGAGGCTTTGCTTTGCCTAAACTTTACAAAATCCATATCGGTAATATCCTTACCAAAACCATTTGTTATGTATATATCGTTCAAGCCATCATTATCAAAATCGGCTATTAACGGCGCCCAACTCCAATCGGTTTTATCGATGCCAGAGAGTTGGCCTATTTCACTAAAGGTTCCGTTGCCATTATTACGCTGCAACATGTTGCGCATGTGTTGGTGCCCGTATCCAAATTGTAAAGCAATTTGAAATATATCGTGAGAGTGTGCACCAGACATGAGCTTTCTTCTTTTTACATTTTCCGGAAGCATATCAACGGTTATCACATCCAGCAAACCGTCGTTATTGATATCGGCCACATCATTACCCATTGAGAAATGGCTAATGTGACCAAAATGATTTGAAACGTCTTCCTTAAACGTGCCGTCTTTTTGATTTATATATAAAAAATCGTGAGAGAGATAATCGTTAGAAACATATAAATCTGGCCATGAATCGTTGTTGGCATCAAAAACTGAAACTCCCAAACCAAAGCCTTCTATGGAAATTCCGGCTTCTTTTGAAACATCTTTATATACTGGATGGTTTAAAGCTTCATTAAAATCATTTCTGTACAACCTATCAGTATTTCTCCCTTGGCCATCTTTGAGTATAGCTCTAATCCGGATAGCAGATTTTTCAAAACCACCACCTGTTAGCAAATACATATCCAAATCGCCATCCAAATCGTAGTCAAAAAAAATAGATTGGATGGATTCACCTGAATCGTCCAAGCCATAATCTTCAGCAGATTCGGTAAACGTAGCATCACCATTATTTATGTAAAGCAGATTAGGAAACACACTTTTGTTCCCCATTCCGCCAACACTTAAATATATATCATCAAACCCATCTTGGTTAATGTCGATTACGCTAACACCCGTACACCATTTTCCTTCGGTATTTATACCAGAACTTTCGGTTATATCATCAAATTGCAATTTGCCTTTGTTAATATAAATTTTGCTCTTTACTAAATTTCCCGAAAAAATAACATCCGGTAGACTATCTCCATTAAAATTTCCAACACCAACCCCTCCACCATTGTAGAGGTATTCATAGTTTAAAATGTTAATTGAATCGTTAGTAGATATTTCATTTTTAAAATTGATGCCTGAAAAATCTGCACTAATACGTTGAAATAATGTATTATTGTCGTTATTTTCTCTAGCACAACCTGTCGCAATAACGACCACCAGTAAGACAAGTATTTTGTTTTTAACTTTCAAGCACCAATTATTTAAAAAACTAACTCAAATTTATTTTAACCTTGGTTTGCCGCATTTCCATCTAAATTAGGGTTTCTATCCAATTCCGTTTGTGGTAAGGGTTGATATTTTCTATTTGGTGCAAAAGAATTGAAGTCTGGATCATTTGCTTTTAACTCATTTAATTTTGTTGCATCATCTAACCAGCCCCATCTTTTAATGTCATACCATCTTAAGCCTTCAATGGCCAACTCGGTTACCCGTTCATGTTCCAATTGATCCATAAATTGACTTAAAGAATAAGCTGCAAATTCGGCCTCCCTATCTGGAAGGTTTGCTCTATCTCTAACTCGTTGAACTTGGGCTGCCGCTGAAGGTATATTACCCGTATTTGCTAAACATTCAGCATACATTAATAAGACATCAGCAAAACGTATGATATGGTAGTTAATACCGCAAGTAAATGGATCTCCTCCTGTGTTTGCCAAAGTATATTTTGCAATATAGAATAGATTCGGATCAAAAGGATAATCTGCTTCTACAGGATAATCAATACCATAAGCCTGCGTTAAACCTTCTGAAGGTTGATATGATAATATAGTGGCTGCAAAACGAGGGTCTAATTTGTCATCAACAGTTCTTTCCATTGATAATTCATCCACTAAAAATTGTGTCGGGATAAAGTCATAAAAATCACCTCTAGAATATGTGGGAGCAACTGCTGAAAATTGCCTCCAATTCACAGTAGGATCTCCTCCCCAGTTAAAATCTACATTTGCACTCTGAGTAAATTCAGCCCAAAATATTCTACCCGGATTTGCATTTTCTAGAGCGGGATCTTGAGAAAACAAATCTCCATAATTTGGAGCTAAATCATATACTTGTGAATCTACAACAGCTTTAAAATAAGGCAATGCTTCATCGTGTAATCCTTGATACAACTTAAGCTTTCCCATCAATGAATTTGCTGCTCCACTAGTGGCTCGGGCTGCTTGACCAGTATCTGGTCCAGTAACATTATCATAGCTAACAGGAAGTTTGCCTATAGCCTCATTTAAATCTGCCTCAATCTGTGCATATATATCTGATTGAGTTATTTCTTGATTAGAAGGGAAAAAACTCTCCGATCCAGCTTGCACCTCCAATACCAAAGGAACATTATTATAAACATTTGTAGCATTAAAATATGCTAAAGCTCTTAAAAAATACGCTTGACCTAAAAGCCTTTCTCTAAGCTCAGGTTCAATATCTTCAATTTGATTAATAGCTGCAAGGGCTTGATTAGCTCTATTGATAACGGTATAATAACCAAGATATGCTATTTCAAGCGCGGTGTCTGTAGAAGGCACTGTAAAATTTCCAGTTTGTGTTAAAAATACCCAAGGGCTTCTAGATCTTGCTTCATCTCCTCTAGCATCACCCATAATTGGTGTCATTCTCTGATAATTTCCATCTATTATAAGCCCATTGTAAATGGCATCCACTGCAGCTTGCGCTTCTTCTTGACTTTGATAATATTGATCAGCACTAAGTCTATTTGGGTTTTGAAGTTCTAGTTCATTATCACACGAATTAATTGATGCAATAACAACTACAAATAAAAATAATTTTAATATGTGTGTTTTCATTTTTCTTAGCTTTTAAAATTTTAATTGCAATCCTACCATGGAAGTCATTGGTCTTGGATATGTTCCAAAATCAAAGCCTGGATTTAATACACCAGCTTGAAAATCTGGATTATAACCCTTATATTTTGACAAAACAGCTACATTTTGTAAGGTAATAAAAAATCGAGCATTAGACATATACATTTTACTGGCAATATTTTCAGGTAAAGTGTACCCCAACGATATTGTATTTATCCTAAAATAGTCTCCATCTTGTAACCAACCAGGCCTGTTTGAATCCCTACCATTGTTGTTAGGATCGTCTAAAATAACACGTGGCACAGTGGTGTTCGTATTTGTTGGTGTCCAACGGTTTAAAATATCCTCGTGCCAGTTGGTATATCCAGAAGTTGGCATTAAACCACGGTATAGGTTACTATTAATTAAATTCCCACCACTACCTTGACCAAATATGGTAAAATCGAAATTTTTATAGTTTGCTGTAATGTTAAGACCATAGTAATAGGTTGGCAATCCTTGACCCAAGAATGTACGATCTTCATCTGTTATAGCACCATCAGGCGTTCCATCTGGTCCACTGATATCCTTAAACTTGATGTCTCCTGGTGCTGTTCCAGGGTTTTGAAAAGGCGCATCAGCCACTTCTTGGGCCGATTGGAAAATACCATCATAAACCCATCCATAATGTTCACCTAAGGAACGACCTACAATATTTCTAGTTCCAGTACCAGTAAGAAATTCTTGACCACCAATTTCAAGTATCTCATTCTTTACTGTGTAAAAGTTAGGAGCAATTTCAAAAGAAAAATTATCACCAATGGGTTGTCTATAAACAGCAGATAATTCAATACCCGAATTTCTTATCGATCCAGCATTGGACAAGATTGTAGAATTAAACGCACCAACTGTGTTTGACAATGGCACAGGGATATCAACTAAAACGTCCTCAGATGTATTTCTATAATACTCAGCAGTAAAATCTATTGCACCATTTAAAAGGGTAGCATCAAGACCAATACTACTGGTTCTTCTGGTTTCCCATTGGATATCTTCATCAATAAGCTGTGTTACAGCTGCCCCAACAACCGTTGAGCCTCCTGAGAATTGATAAGGAATACCTCTATTTATGGTTCTTTGATACAGGTAGTTTCCAACTTCCTGATTACCAACTTCACCCCAACCACCTCTCAACTTAAGGGTGTTGATAAAATCCGGTAATTCAAATTCGTTATGTATTTTCCAAGCTGCAGAAACTGAAGGAAATACTTCATATCGCACATCAGGATTAAATCTTGATGACCCATCATATCTAATATTTCCCGTGATGAAATATTTATCATCAAAAGAATAATTTATACGTCCCAGCAAAGAGAACAATGCAGCTTCTTGAATATTATCAAAAACACTAAAATCAGTGGCATTACCTAGACTTAAAACGTAAGGTTCGGTAAGACCTCCACCAACTGCTGTAACTGCTCTAAACTCGTCCTTTTGATAGGTTTGACCAGCTAAAACAGATATATTATGCTTACCAAACTCTTTGGTGTAGTTTGCTGTATTCTCAACCAAAAATCGACTTATGTTGGTATTAACAACACGCAACTGAGCTAGTGGATTAGGAAAAAAGTAACCTAAATCGTATTTAGGTACAAAGAGCTGACTCTCAATATTAGTACTATTATAAGACGCACTCGATTTTAAAACAAGTCCATCAATTGGTTCAAAACTCAAGTACAAATTAGCATTTAATCTATTTACCTTAGACTCATTATCAATCAATGTATTTATTCCCGGGACATTAAGCGTAATGGATTGATGAATGGTAGCATTGGCTCCTCCATAACCGCCAAGTCGATTTGAATCATAAACTGGAATTGTGGGTGCGGCCTGAAGCAAGTCATTAACCAATGTTGGCCTTCCTCCAGGTAAATTGATGGTAGCTGTATCAAATAAAGGGTTTTCATCTGAATGCACAAAAAAGAGGTTTTCACCTACTGTAAATTTGCCGAATTTTGCTTCTGAATTTACTCTAAAAGAATAACGCTTGTAATTTGGGCCTTGCCCTACTAAAGTACCTTCGTTGTCTAAATAATCTAAGGACAAAAAATAATTGGTATAGTCTGTACCACCAGCAACATTAAAGTTATGGTTTTGGATGAAACCATTTTTATACCCCTCCTCTTGCCAATCTGTATCTATATCGTCAATAAATTGAGGAGAGCTAGGGTCATTCCCTAGTGGTATTGGTATTTGACCATTAGGAGGTTGAACGGCATTAAAATTATTTATCAACTCCCTATTTATGGTTTGATAACCCACTCTATCCAGTACCGGAAGACTTTGTGTTATGTTTTGTATACCATAATATGATGAAAGACTAAAAGTAGTTTTTTGTCCTTTTTTTCCTGATTTAGTTGTCATTATGACAACTCCATTACCTGCTCTATTACCATAAATAGCACCTGCAGACGCATCTTTCAGTACTTGAACGGATTCGATATCATTAGGGTTAATATCCCTAATGCCATCAACAGGAACACCATCAACAACATACAACGGCTCTGCACTTGCTCCTATACCAAAAGTAGCTACACCTCGTATTCGCACACTAGGTGCGGCACCAGGTTGACCATCTGTGGTAATTGAAACACCAGCTACTCGACCTTGCATCATTTGTGTAACATCATTAGTAGCTTGTTTTGTCATTTCTTGCGTATCTACAAGACTTACAGCTCCTGTCAAATCAGATTTTTTCTGGGTACCATACCCAACAACCACCACCTCGTCCAAAGAGGTTAAATCTTCTTTTAATACTACATTGATAGTGGTAGAACTCCCTACGGTTATATCTTGGGTTAAATAACCCAAATATCTAAACTCCAACACATCGCCTGCCGACGCCTTGATAGAATAATTACCGTTAAAATCTGTCACGGCTCCTTGAGTACTACCAAGAAGCAAAACATTTACCCCAGGCAAAGGAATCCCTTCACTCTCAGAAGTAACCGTTCCTGAAATTGTTTGCTGTGCAAAACTAAAATTTGCACAAGCCATCATAATCACCAATGCCATTAACCATTTCTTGAATGGCCAATTACATTGACGACTAAATAATAGTAGTTTAGTTGTAATCATACTAGTTTGTTTTTAGTTAGTAATTAGAATTAATTTAGCACTGAAATAATGAGAAACCTTATTACCGTTGGTTAGTCGGTACACAAAATATTATAAATTTCCCACAAGTGTAAATCTCACATTTGTAAATAAATAACAAAAATTTAACATTTACAAATTTTTTTTAAAGTAAATGTATATTTAACACTTATTCCGTATATTCGAAGCAAATAAAAATTCGACATATTTCAGGTAAATATTATTTTTGATCAAAAAAATAAGTATGTATAAAGGATATATTCCCGAAGATAAAGTTTTTCTCGCTATTGATTGTATTATTTTTGGTTTTGATGATGAAGACCTAAAAGTACTGTTAATACAAAGAGATTTTGAACCAGAAAAGGGCAAGTGGTCTTTAATGGGCGGGTTCTTAAAGCAGAATGAAACACTTGATGATGGAGCCGAAAGGATTCTTTACAGACTAACAGGTATGCACGACATTTACATGGAACAGCTTTATGCTTTTAGTGAAGTTGACAGAGATCCTGTTGCCAGAACCATTTCCACTTCGTATTACGCTATCATCAACGTAGAGAAACACAACGAGGAACTCATTGAAAATTTTAATGCCAAATGGTTTAGCCTATCAAAAGTTCCTGAATTGATATTTGACCATGGTGCTATGTTGGACAAGGCCATAAAACGATTACGAAGAAGAACTTCAATTAACCCTATAGGTTTTGAACTGCTCCCCGAAAAGTTTACTATGCGCCAATTGCAAAAACTTTATGAAGCTATTTTGGATAAAGAACTCGACAAAAGAAACTTTATTAACAAAATACGCTCAATGGACATTTTGATTAAGCTAAACGAAAAAGACATGACCTCATCTACAAAAGGTTCATTCCTCTATATGTTTGACCAAAAAAAATACAATGAAAAACACGATAATAATTTCTATTTAAAGTTGTAGGCACTCTTACTCAACATTACCTGTTTCGATATAGGGAGTTCTATCCCAAGGAAAACTTAGAGTTGGGCGGTTAGCATAACGCTTTGTAAAAATAGTTATTCTTGTACCAGCTCCCGGTAACAATTTAACCCAAAAACTAGAATTATTAATTTGAACTTTACGTCTTCCTATTTCAATATGGCTACATTGATGCTCGGCATAACTTCCCACTTGAAGAACAACCTCTCGCGATTCTAGCTGATTAATATTAACCAAATTAACAGCAACATGACCGGCCGAAATTTCATCAATCAAAGCTGCTACATCATCCGGGACACCAGCCCGTTTCCTTTCTGGATCAAAATATCGTAAACGCGCATGTAATGGACCACCGCCTCTACCTGGGTCCAATCCAGCCATCATAAGTTGACGTAGTGCCTCAATTGAAACTGGGTTGTATTTCATGGGGTCATCTGCTAACCGTGTGTCTGGAGTAGTCATATCATTCAACATAGCAGAGTGTTTTCTCTTTATTCTTTCCAAATCAGAACGCAAAGCAAGTTCTGGATAATCGGGATTATTACCTTCCAGAAAATCAATCCAATCATTATTATTAAACCGTGCTCGTGCACTGGGAGAAAATGTAAAAAAATAACATTCCAAAGCGCTCCACTGGACTGGTCTTGTTCTGTAGGCATACCATCCATCATCTCCAAACATATGTGGATATTGAACTTTACCATTTATAGTTTTTTTATTGGAATTTATTTTATCCAACATATCTCCCCAAGCATTAATATATTTAAAATCTCCTGTTAACAGCAGCGCATTACTAAACCCCACAAACCCTCTGTATACACGAGTTCGATGTACTATCTCCCCTGTCTGCGGAACTATCGGAGAGAAAGCCCAACCATACGTACCCCCGTACCATTTACCATCAGTAGCGCCTCCTATTTTTCCATCTAACCCAACATTACTAGGAATAATACCTCCATTTTTATCCATGCGTTCCAACCATGCATCAGCGTACTCAACTAACCAATCTTTATATTTCTGTTCACCGGTTAGCATAAAGGCGTTCGCTGCCAAACTAGTAGCACTCAAATTTTGAGGATGATCTCCCACCACATCTGTGTAATCCTTGAAATGCGACAACATTTCCTCATAATTGCGCTCTCCATGCCCTGCTTTAAAACGGTTTTTAATTTGAATTCGGTCTCCTGCCCAATCCAAACTCGTAGCCTTTCTCATTAGTGGGCCCCGGCTACCATTAAACATGCTTTTGATAATTATATGTTTCGAATCGTAATTTTGTGCTCCGGGGTCTTCGTTCATGTAAAAACCAGCAAATCGTCTCACGCGCTTTTCAAAATCTAAATCATAAGGGTCGGACAGTCCTTGTAAATTAAACACGCGCAACCCTTCGCCGTTATGCATCCAATCCATCATAACCGGAAACTCTTTATAATACATACCATCTCTTGCAAACGGAACTTCCACAGTTTTAGCCGAGGTATATTGTTTTAGATGGCCTTCCCAAGCTTTTTTATAAAGATGCAAAATGTCGTTTGAAGCCCCTATGGCATGAAGAATAGGCCAATCAGCAACGTTTTCAATAGCATCATCTGGCCCGTCATTTGCCCCCCACCGTTCAACCGCTAACAAATAGCCTCGATCATCAAAATATTTATCAAAGAATTTACGGCATGCTTCAACATTAGTGTCCAACAATTCACGTTCCAGTAAAGCCCATGTTGGGGGACTCATGGGTGTACCGACTAATATTTTTTTTTCAGCTGAAAACGCTTTTCCATTTTGCGCATAAGTAAACATTGGAAAAACCACAAGCATTACTAAAAAACCTGTTTTAATAAAAACACTACTCATGACACCTGAATTTTTAATAATCAATATATTAGAAAATCAAAATCAATCCGACATATATGATTATTTATTTAACTGAACTTGGCACACCTTGTTTCTCACCAATGACTACCTCATTAAAAATGACATTTTTTGTATTAGACAAGGTCATTCCGTTCTTGGCTGAATCTATAATTATATTATCGAGTAGAACATTTTCCACCTTATATTCTGGATATCCCTCAATAACAATAGCAGCATTAGAAACATC
The DNA here is from genome assembly GCA_022749295.1 of Flavobacteriaceae bacterium GSB9. Classification (NCBI taxonomy): domain Bacteria; kingdom Pseudomonadati; phylum Bacteroidota; class Flavobacteriia; order Flavobacteriales; family Flavobacteriaceae; species Flavobacteriaceae bacterium GSB9. The sequence goes on along the minus strand of CP062007.1, from coordinate 3,494,018 downwards.
GGTAAAACTTAAATTTGATAATGTAATATTTGATATTTTTGAAGGAAACAGCCCCCCACCTTCCCCGTGATAATTAGCGGTCATATAAATAGCATCTTCAACATTTGAGAATGCAATATTTTGAACATAAACATCTTTTATGTAACCGCCTCTATCAGAATTTGTCTTTAGATAAACGCCTCGTTTTAAATATCCGCTAGCCTTACAATTGTAGGCTAATACATTACGCACACCTGCAGACATTTCACTACCTATCACTAAAGCGTGCAACCCTTTAAACCGACAATTTCTTACGATAATATTTTCTGAAGGCTGCTTAGAATTTGCTCTCCCATCATGGTCTCTTCCTGCCTTTATGGCAACATTATCGTCTCCATTGTTAAAATCGATATCTTCAATAATTACATCACTAGAATTTTCAATATCGATCCCGTCATTATTTTTGTTGTGGGCATCATATTTTAAACCTCTTAGCGTTATACTCTTACTTTTTAAAATATGAACACACCAAAATGGAGCATCTTCTATTTTTACGTCTTCAATAAGAATATTTTTAGAGTTCACGAACTGTACAAGTTGCGGCCTTAAATAATAACCTTCTCCTAAAACACGGTCTTCAACAGGAGTTTGGTTGTGATTCATTTTCCTGCTTAATTGCTGCCCCTTATCTTGGATAGGTTTCCAAGTAGCCCACAAACCGTGTCCCTCTCCGTCTATTGTTCCTTCACCTGTAATGGCCACATTAGTAACATTAACACCATATATCATGGGGCTGTAATTATAAAGACTGGTACCTTCCCAACTTGTTAAAACCAATGGGTAATCTTTTGGGCTAGAGCCAAAAATAAGTTTTGCTCCTTTTTCTAAGTGCAACCTTGTATTACTAACAAAATGAATCGGTCCGTTTATTAAGTATTCGCCTGGTGGGACAACAATAACACCTCCATTTCGCTTTTCGCAACGCTTCATTGCCTTATCGAAAGCAGGTTTACAATTCTTTGTGCCGTTTCCCTTTACTCCAAATTTTGTTATTGAAACTTTGTAATCGGGAATAACAGGTAATTTAACACGTGCTTCAATGCTACTAATCATTGAATCCTTATCAAACTGCCTTTGGGCAAAAATAAATTGTGCTCCCAAAATTAAAACTAGAGCAAAAAATTGTTTTTTAACCATTTTCTTTTTTCTATTTTGTGCTTCTATTTTTCCAAGTTTCCATCTACAAGACGCCATATATTGAGCTTATTTTCCGCTTTAAGGGCATCCGGCAAAAACTCGTCTGGGTAATCCTGAAAACATACAGGCCTTACAAAACGTTTGATGGCGTTTGTACCTACTGAAGTGGATTGCGGTGCGGTTGTAGCAGGATATGGACCTCCATGCACCATTGAATGACACACTTCTACTCCTGTTGGATACCCATTAATTATTACACGGCCAACTTTTTTCTCCAAAATATCAAAAAGTTCTTTGTAGTTCTTTAAATCTTCATCGGTTCCAAAAATAGTAGCGGTTAAATGGCCTTCCAATTCTTTAGCGGCTTCAATGACTTCATTTTTCGACGATGCTTCAACCAATATACTTGAAGGACCAAAGTTTTCTTCGGCCAACGATTCGTGCTCTTTTAATCCAGATACTGTTGTTTTAAAAACCTTTGGAATGCCTACATTAATGTTTTCTTCACTCTTTCCCTTTGCTATTTCAATTACATTTTTCAACGAAGCAATTCGATTAAGACCTTCGTTATAGGCTTTTGAAATTCCCGAAGTAAGCATATTCCCTGCTGAAATCTCACTAATACTTTCACCTAATTTATCATAAAAGGCATTGACTTTTTCAGATTTCTCAATAAATGACAAACCTGGATTTGTACAAAATTGACCAACGCCCAAAGTAATTGAACCCGCTAAACCTGAAGCGATTTCGTCTCCTTTCTCCTTTAGTGCTTGAGGCAAAATAAACACAGGGTTTGTACTACCCATTTCAGCAAACACTGGTATAGGTTCTGACCTACTATTAGCATAATCGAATAAGGCTTTTCCGCCGTTGAAAGACCCTGTAAAACCAACTGCTTTTATTTCTGGATGTTTTACCAACAACTCACCCTGCTTATTAGAATTACTGTGTATTAAAGAAAAAACACCCTCTGGCATATTCGATTTTTTTATAGCCTTTTGAATGGCATTGAAAACCATTTCTGAAGTTCCTGGATGCGCTGGGTGGCCTTTGAAAACAACTGGGCAACCAGCCGCTAAAGCAGATGCTGTATCACCGCCTGCAACCGAAAATGCTAACGGGAAATTACTGGCACCAAAAACGGCCACAGGACCTAATGGCAGCAACATTTGCCTAATATCTGCCTTAGGCAATGGTGTTCTATCAGGATTAGATTTATCAATTCTTGCATCAACCCAAGATCCCTCCCTAACCACACTAGCAAAAAGTTTAAGTTGGTTTACTGTTCTTCCTCTTTCCCCTTGTAATCTACCTAAAGGGAGGGCTGTTTCTAAATGGCACCTTTCTAATAAAGCGTCTCCTAAATTCAGTATTTCCTCTCCTATTTGGTCCAAAAAGCTTGCTATACTGTCTTTATCTGTCTTTCTATAGATATCAAACGCTTTTACAGCTTTTTGTACAGCTTCATTAATTTGTTCTTCTGTGGCATTAACAAAATCGCCATCCAATTTTTCATTGGTAAAAGCGTTTATGCCATGAAATATATTGTCACTACTCATAATTTTTACTTTTTTAAAGTTTCAGCTTTTTTTATCAATTTTTTCAACTGCTCTACTTCATTTTCGTTAGGCTGTGGCAAAGGCGCACGCACATTACCTGCTCTTTTACCTATTAATTCAGCCCCTGCTTTAATTAAACTTACAGCATAACCTTGGGCATTGCTTCTCAATTTAACAAAGGGGATGAAAAATTCTTTTAAAATTAAATCAACGGTTTTCTTATCACCTGCCCTAAGTGCCTTGTAGTAATGGTTGGCCATATCGGGAACAAAATTAAATACAGCAGATGAATACGTGTTTACACCAATAGACAAGTAAGCTTCTGATATAATTTCGGCTGTTGGAACACCGCCAATGTAGGTTAAACGGTCACCAATGGTTTTTATAGTTGTATTTAAGGCTTCCATATTTCCTGTGCCATCTTTTAGAGCAATGAAATTAGGACAATCGTCTGCCAATTTCTTTAGATACTCTACTGGTAAAATTCCGTTTGCACGATTATAATAAATTACTGGCAAGTTGGTACTTTGGATGATTGTTTTAGCATACTCGTACACACCACTTTTAGCACACTCCGTAAGATAAGGCGGCATTAAAAGCAATGCATCAATCCCAGCTTCCTCTGCTATTGACGCAAACTCAACAGCTTCTGGGATACTTCTACCCACGCTTGAAACGGTCGGGACACGTCCCTTTACGGTTTCATTTGTTATTTTAACTATGTTTTTATATTCCTCTTTTGACAGTGAAAAGAACTCACCTGTGCCCCCTGCAACAAATATTGCAGAAACCTCGTGCGTAATAAACCACTCTAAACGATCTGCAAAAGTGGTTTTATTAAACTGTCCGTTGTCATCCATATCGGTTACAGGAAAAGATAAAAGTCCGTCACCTAAAGCACTCTTTATTTTTTGAAAGTTTGAATTCATCGTTATTTTTATTGAAGTTATTTTTCTAAGTTAATGGTCCTGGGTTAAAAAGAACCAAATCGTTATGTATCCCTAAAATATCGCAAGCAACCTGTTTTTTGCCGCTGGAAACATCCAAAATCATATGAAACAAATCCCAGCCAGCTTCCTCAATTGTTTTTTCTCCGGTTGCGATTTTACCTGCATCAAAATCGATTAAATCGAACCATCGATTACTCAATTTTGAATTTGTTCCAACTTTTATAACCGGTACCATAGACAAACCATAAGGGGTTCCTCTTCCTGTCATGAATAAATGAACGTTCATTCCTGCTGCAAGTTGCAAGGTACCACAAACAAAATCGCTTGCTGGTGTTGCCGCAAAATTCAATCCTTTTTTTCTAATTTTTTCTCCTGGCTTTAGCACATCAACAATTGGAGAGGTCCCAGATTTTGCTACTGACCCCAAAGCTTTTTCCACAATGGTACTTAAACCGCCCTTTTTGTTTCCTGGCGAGGTGTTCTCGCTCCTATCTACACTTCCTTGTAATAAGTAATCGTCGTACCAAGCCATTTCTTGAATTAGGGCTTTGGCCACTTCTGGTGTTTCAGCCCTAGGGACTAGTAAATGAATGGCGTCTCTTACTTCGGTGACTTCAGAAAACATCACACTGCCTCCAGCCCTAACTATTAAATCGGCTGCAAAACCGGCCGCCGGATTAGCCGTTAAGCCAGAAAACGCATCACTGCCACCACATTGCATACCCACAACTAAATCTGAAGCTGGACAGGTTTCCCGTTTCCGTTTATTTAATTTTTCTAAATGAATCTTCGCTGTTTCCAAAATACCATCAACCATCTCGTTAAATCCATGAAAAGATTCATCTTGCATATAGGTAATAGAATCTCCAGACTCTTCTTCATTACTAACAAGGCGTTCTGGACGTAATTTTTCACAGCCCAGGCCCAAAACCATAATTTCGCCCCCAAAATTTGGGTTAACAGCTATATTTTGAATTGTTCGAATTGGCACAATAGCAGCAGGTGCATTTATTGCTACACCACAACCGTAACTATGTGTAAGGCCTACGACATCATCAACATTTTGATATTGACCAAGTAGTTCCGCTTTAATTTTTTTAACCACAAACTCCGTAAGTCCTGCAACACACTGTACACTATTAGATATGGCCAAAACATTTTTTGTACCTACAGTTCCATCATCATTTTTATACCCTTGAAAAGTATAGCCTTCCAATGGTTCTAAACTTGTAGTATTAGGTTTTGGCATTGACAAGAACTTTAATTCAGGTGGTTTAGGCAACATCATATTTGTTTCATTCACCCACTGCCCCTGTTTCAAGTCTTTATTTGCATAACCTATTACCTCAGTGTACCTTATTATTGGCTGCCCTTCATCAATATCTTGCAAAGCCACCTTGTGCCCATTGGGAACATATTCCAAAAGGGAAAAACCTTCATTTACAAAAGTTCCCTTTTGCATCCCCTCTTCATTGGCCACAATACCCACATTATCCTCAACCGAAGTCTTTATTAAAATATTATTTTTCATTTTTTTACTAAAACATTACACAAAAGGTAAAAATTTTGAACCAATCATAACAGCTATTAATCCAGCAATTGCCATGACCATTAATAATATTGAAAAATGCTGAATGGTTTCTTTTTCTTCCATGCCAGACATTTTTGTAATTATCCAAAATGCACTATCGTTCATCCAAGCAAAAATCTTAGATCCACAGCCTATTGCCAAAGCAATATAAACAGGATGGAAAGCCAAACCTGCATCTGCAACACCTCCAATAATACCAATAGTTGTTACCATTGCGATAGTTGCCGAACCTTGAGCACTTCTCACAATTGCGGTAATTACAAAGGCCATAGGTAAGATAGCCATTTGATAATTTGCCGATAATTCTTGGATTCTAATGCCTATTCCAGTTTGTTGAAGCATTTGACCAAATGCACCTCCAGCAGAAGTAATCAATATTATCATACCCGCACTTGTTAATGCCTCATAGATATATTTTTTAAAAATTTTAATATCCGATTCTCGTGAGTACATCAAGTACATCGCTATTATCGCAGAAACAAATAGTGCTATATTAGGATCTCCCAATGTTGAAAAAAACACTTCAAGGTTTTCTTGAGTTGATGTTAGGCCTGTTCTGCCTTCAAACAACATATTAGTTAATGTGTTTCCCGTAATTAAAATAATTGGAAGGATAACTGGTAAAAGAGACAACCAAAGGTTGGGAAGGTCTTTATTTTGAGTTTCAGAAATTTGCTTTAGTTCTTCAACACTAATATCGGGTGTACTTCGCATTGGCAAGTCCCACCGTAAATTTGCCCATTTTGCATAACCGTAACCTGCCAAAATTGTTATGACTCCTACTCCCAAACCTCCTATCATCATAACACCTAAATCTATATTCATTGTTTCAGCAACAAACAAAGGACCAGGTGTTGGAGGGATTAATGAATGTGCCATCACACCACCGGCAATTACCGCCATTAAATATAGCCCAAATTTCCTTGGGTTTTTAATTCCTAAAGATTTCACAATAGGAATCATCAAATAAAAAACGGTATCAAAAAACACAGGAACTGCCAAAGTAAAACTACTAAACAAGAGCGCTACTGAACTATTCTTTTTACCAAAAACACCTAACAAACTTCTAACAATTCTTTCGGCACCACCGCTTCGCATTAATGAAGTTCCTATAATGGAGGCTAAGGCTATCAATATTCCTATTTTCCCACTAGTATTACCAAAAGCTACACCTAATCTTTTACCCAGACTTACTTGTGAAAACTTTAAAGCTTCTTGTTCTGACATTCCAGTACTAATACCAAAAGCATAGATGAGATCGGGCGATGTTAAAAAAGCAGTTACCAATGCTGCTAAAAGCAAGGAAATTACGGCATGAAGCCTTAGCACTAAAATGCAAAATAATACAACAGCAGTTCCTGTAAGGATTATAAAAATTGGATCCATGGCTTATCTGTTTAGTTCAATTGCAGCTAACACAAATGGCCCTAGACCATGAGAATTATCTGTTAAAATAGGCTCACTCATGTAGTATTCAAAAGAACCATCTCTATATGGGTTTCCTCCTAAACCAGCGCTTTTACAAACTTGCGTGATATGGACTTCTCCATTATCATCAACTTTTATAAGCTCATTAACTATGCCGTTAAAACCTTTATTGGCAACATTAAGGTAATTTTCTGGCAAATACCCTTTGTTTGCTCCTTTTGCTAAAGCATAAGTTAACATGCACGAGCCTGAAGCCTCTAAATAATTAGGCTCTTTATCAGGCATATTAGGCACTTGATACCACAAGCCTGTTTCGTCCTGATATTTCTCAATAGCTTCTGCCAATTGATTTAAATAATCAATTAGCAACTGTTTTTTTTTGTGGTCTTCAGGGAAATAATCCAAGGTATCAACCAAGGCCATAGCATACCATCCAAGCGCCCGTAGCCAAAAGTTTGGTGCCGTTCCTGTTTCTTTATTGGCCCAGTCCATTTGTTTACTTTCGTCCCATGCATGAAAATACAAACCGGTTACTTCGTCTAACGTGTGGTCATGTAGTAATTTAAAATGGTGAGCAACATCATCTAACTTTTCACCATTTTCAAATTCGGTATTATAGCGTGCATAAAATGGTTGTCCCATATATAAACCATCAAGCCACATTTGATTTGGATATATTCTTTTATGCCAAAATCCTCCCGATGGTGTTCTTAAATGTGTTTCCAATTGCTTTCTCAGGGTTTTGAGAGCAGTAAGGAATTTTGGATTTTGAGTGGTTTCATAAATATCAAATAGAATTTTACCTGCATTGATATTGTCTATGTTATAGTCATTTAGTTTGTAGTTTTTTATTTGGCCTTTTGAATTAATTATGGTATCAGCATAATCTTTTCCATAATTGAAATAAATGTCCTTTCCCGTAACATCATAAAGTTTTTGTAACGACAAACAGAACATTCCGATTTTATAATCCCACTTAGTTTCTGTTCTGTCATCAATTTGCCAAGCTTCTGGATAACGTTTAATAACAGATAAAGCCATACGTTCCGACCATTTTAGGGAATCTGGAATGACAGCTTCTTGATTTTCATTTAAATTGGTTTGACTTTGCTTTTTTTGTTTACAACTATTTGAAAGAAACAGAACACATACAATCAAAATACTTCTTAATAAATTGTTTTTTTTAAATGTCATACATTAGAATAAGATTAGTTGATTTTTAGTTGGTTTTATTTAAAAAATAACCCGCTACGAAATTAGAAGCGGGCTATTTTTAAATTTAACTGTTCATTTTTCTACTCAGAAGCATGTCCGTATCCTTGGGTTAAATTTCCATTTGAAGTACGTAAAGCATCACCTGATAACGGCATAATATAACGAGGTGGTACTCCCGCAGCATAAGAACCATCAGGATATCCTTTAAAAAGATCATCTGTGTACTCTGCTTTAGCTTCAACAAGGTTTATACCCCAAGGAGAGAGTTCGTAACCATCAGCCAAAAGAGCTAAACCTTCAGCACTTGCAGGATCAATATATCTATACAAACCCCTAATTGCCAAATGGTTTTTTTGCAAATCTGGAGATAAGGTAGTAAGATAGTCTGCCCATCCGTTATTTGTACCTCTCCAGCCGGGTACCAATACAGGGTATCTAGAATCTGATTCAGAAAGTCCTTCTGGCGTTTGAGTTGTCAACAAATCTAAACTTGGGTCAACATCCTTTATTGAAACGTGTTTAGTATAAATGTAAGCCGAAATTTGATCACCATTATCAAACGTATAATATCCATCGCTTTCAATGCCATTAATCATGTCTCTCATGTTATCACGCATGGTTTGTATTCTCTCTGGCATTGTACCAAATAAAACCATATCCCATCGTGTAACACCCTCGCCTCCAGTCTCTAACTTAAGTTCCATTTCTATACCTTTCAATAAAGCTTGACCAGTCAAGCCATCAACATAAGCATTAACCTTAGTTGCTTGATCTGCAGCAGAAAACGCTCTACCACGTACTTTTTTAAAGTATGTTTTAGCAGTTGCTTCATCACCTGTTGCAGCAGCGGCATAAGCCAAATAAAGCATCACACTACCCATACGCACCTGTTGCCAATTTACACCTGACTGACGTTGTCTAGGGATATAAGGGTCTGACATTCTAGCTTCATCAAATTTATTACTCGCCAAGCCACCTCTTTCACGGTTACCTCTAACCCAACTCATAAGTATTTCACCAGCTTTACCTGTATTACCAGTAATACAAGCAGTTATTTCACGACGCTTATCATCTGGATCAAAGTCTGAATAATAGTAATAAGGGTTTATACGACCTTGCCCATAACATTTGTTAGGACGATCGTTAGAACCAGCACCTCCTGAAGGACGCCCCCAAGAATATGGCCAATCTGAATTTTGAGTTCGCGTATAACCGCATTCAAACAAGGATTCTGGACTAACCTCTAAATCTAAAAGCTTTTGAAAGTTTAATTGAAATGGGTTATCAAAACCTGCACCTCTATCATCTGTTTCTATTAAATAAGCCGACCCAGAATCATTAACAACTTTTAGATAGAATTCCTTAGCCGTTTGCATGAAGCTTTGCCAATTACTATTTCTAACATATACACATTGATTCTGAGCATCTTCTTGACCCCATTGGTCAAATGATATACCCTCATAATCAAAATCTGTTCGACGCAATTGGTAACCAGCAGCGTCAAACGCTAATCTGGCAATCAATTGATTTCCATAAACACGAGAAAAGGTTTCAGCTGTAACACCTTGTTCGCCCAAGTTGTACATCAGAGGTACTGATTTTTTGAGAGCCGCAATTTCGTTATCATAAATATGGTCTCTAATGGTATAGCCTAAGGTATCTGTTTGAGCTGCAGTTTTAATTGGATAATCAAAATAAGGCACATCGCCAAAATACTTGATTAAAAGCTTGTAATTAGTTGCCCTGTGGCATAGAGCCTCACCATAAAGATGCGTCCATGCGTTCTTCTCTCCAGAAGCTACCGCACTTTGATACTCTTGTTTTCCCTCTATTGATTTCATTACCACATTAGCCCGGTTAATTAATAAATAAGACTCTTGCCAAGTATCTCTGTGGGCATCGTCATCAATAGGATAGGGCACTGGAAAAAGCCCCATAGGAATATGTCTAGCCTGTGCAGTGTAAGGTTCTGGATGATGCTCCGAATCAGACCCTACAGAGGATACGTCATAAAAAAGCCTTTTGTCAAGGTCATGCCAAATATCGTACATACCAGCTAAAACTTTATCAGCTTCTTCTGGATAGCCAAAAACGAAGTCTTCATCAACACTAGATGGATTTTGTACCACCAGAAAATCTTTCTCGCACCCCGTATTCACTATAAAAGCTACAGAGAGCATTAAATACATTAGTTTTTTCATAATTTCTTTTTTTTTAAAATTCAATATTTAAACCGAACGTATACAAACGTGGGCGCGGATAAGCATTCAAATCAAGTCCTGGCGTTGGATACCCCCCTTGGTTATTTGCATTATCATTAATTCCACGACTTTCTTGAACGTTAATTTCAGGATCAAAACCGTCATAACCCGTTATAGTAAAGGCATTAAAAACCGACCCGTAAACACGGAACCTGTTTATTCCTAGTTTTTCAATTATACTTTGAGGAATTGTATATCCTAAAGTAAATGTGTTCAGCCTAAGGAAAGAACCGTCCTCGATACCAAAAGAAGACGCTACAGCAGTTTCTGGATAAGGCAGAAAAGTGCTTGCGTTCGCATTAAGTGCATCCAAAGCCGCTGGCTCAACAACTTTTGTTAATTGTCCGTTTACAATATCGTAAATTTTGTAGTGTCCAGCAAGCTCTTGTAACCTGTTTCTATACAAGCCTTGCTCCTTGCTTCCCAAGTAAGCGTTGACATGGTTAGCATTATAAATATCATTGCCAACACTCCACGTGAAATCAAAGGTAAAATCGAAAGCCTTATAGTTACCATTCAGACTAAAACCACCTGTGTGGGCCGGGTTGGCATCACCAATAACTGTGATGTCCTCATCATTAATAACACCATCTCCATTAAGATCTTTCAGCTTTTGAACGCCAGGATATTCGGATTGACCACTTGGCTTGTTATCTCTAGTACCATAAACTGTACCAAGAACACCAGCTTGATAAGATGGCACCCCCTCTTTCGTTGTATAAGTTTGATTAGCTGAATCATAATCAAAATCATCTGTGGTATACCACCCATCATGAACAAATCCACGCATTAACCCTACGGGTTTTCCTTCCTCTAAGAAATAATCATTTCTTGGGTAGAAGTATACCCCACCAAAACCAGAACTATAAGTTCCGTTTACACTTTCATCTAACTTATCGACATTTCCTTTATTGATATTTATGTTAAAGCTTGCCAACAAATTAAAATCTTCAGATCTCACAACATCCGTATTCAAAGACAATTCTATACCCTTGTTACTTGTTTGACCAATGTTATCCATTGTAAACGCAAATCCACTCAATGGAGATGTTGGCGTTACTAGGAGTAAATCTTTAACGGTATTTTTATAAACTTCAACAGTACCACTTAATTTACCTCCAAATAACTGGAAATCCACACCTAAGTTTCTTGTAATAGTTGTTTCCCATTTTAAATCTGGGTTAGCAAGTAATGAACCTGGAACGTAGCCTTGTTGTCTTACATCGTTCAATGACCATCTCACCGTTGTTGGAGACCAGCTTTGTTTCCATAATTCAGCACTAATGCCATCATTACCCACTGAACCATAAGAAAAACGAACTTTCAAATCATCTATCCAACTCACGTCATTAAGGAAGTCTTCATCAGACGCTCTCCATGCGATTGCACCTGCCGGAAAATACCCCCACTGATTACCTAATGCAAATTTCGAAGAACCATCTGCACGAAATGTTCCCGTTAATAAATACTTGCCTTTGTATCCATAATTAAGACGACCAAATATAGATTGAAGGCGATTTGGTACTCCACCACTTGTATTTAACGAAAATAATTCAGAGCCTTCCACCCTATTATAGGAATTCATATTGTTCCAAGCACGCTCTGCATTGAAGGAAACAGGGTACTGCTCTCCTGATACAGACACAGACTCAGAACCAGAATCGGCTACCTCATAACCAGCTAACGCACTAACTTTATGATCCTCTCCTAACCCTTGAACTTCGTAATTTAAAGTATTCACCCATCGGTAGTTCCATCCTTGACCTTGACTTACATTTGCATCCCCGCCAAAGGTTGGATTTCCTTCATTATCCAAATAATTACTAGCCGTAGGCCCTGTCCATGATTTATTGTTGTCCCAACTTAACGCTAAACTTAGGTCGGTCTTGGCAGTAAGACCAGGTATAACATCCCACCCTAGCGATGTGTTAGCCACTAAACCACGACTGACTCTGTCGTTCTCTGTATCATTGGCAATGGCAACAGGACTATATCTATCTTGTAAAATACCAATGTAATCACCTAATTGTGTATTAATCGTTATATCCTGTTCTCCTAAAATATCTGAGGAGTTAATAGGACGGAAATAATATGCGGTTGAATTTCCTCCATTATCACCTCTTTTAACTTGACGAAAACGTGTATTAATAGATAGCTTTAACTTTTCTCCCAAATTTTGATCCAATCTGAATTGTGCGTTTGTTCTTTCGTAAAAAGACCCCACTTTGTTTCCTTCTTGATCTAGATGGTTGGCTGATATTAAGTATTTTGTATCTTCAGTTCCTCCAGAAACACTAAAGTTATGATTGTGCGAAAAAGCACTATTATATAATTCTTTAGTATAATCACGACTTTCTACATTTCTATAATAATCTATTCCTGCGTCATTGCTTCCTTGATAATCTCCAATCGCCCATAATTTTTCCCATGCCTCGCTATAGTTTGAACCAATAGCCTCTGCATAGCCCCAGTTATAAGCAATGTAATCGTAACCATCCATAACAGGAATATATTCTGGTATAACACTAAACTGTGTGTATCCATCGTAAGTAACCTTAGTCTTTCCAGCAACACCATTTTTAGTCGTAACAATGATAACACCGTTAGCTCCACGAGCACCATAAATTGCTGTAGAAGATGCATCCTTTAAAACATCTATACTTTTAATTTGGTTACCTGGAATATTACTAATGGTATTTACCGGAAACCCATCAACGATGAAAAGCGGTTGATTACTTTGTGTAATTGAACCACCACCACGTACTCTAATTGCAATATCGGCACCTGGGCGTCCATCTTGTGTTGTAACCCGAACACCTGGTAATTTACCTTGAAGTGCTTGAGCGGCATCTGGTACAGGTACACCTGCAATCTTTTCACCTGTAACTGAGGCAATAGCTCCAGTAACATCTCGCCTTGTTGTACTACCGTAACCTATTACTACAACCTCATCTAAAACGCCCGCTTCCTCAACCATGGTCACGTCTATTGGAGACCTTCCGTTAACAGGAATTTCTTGTTTTTTGTATCCTAAATAGCTATAAACTAAAATATCATTAGGCGCTGTTCTAATTAAATAATTTCCATCAAAATCTGTGGTCGTTCCCGTAGAACTGTTTTTTATGATAATTGAAACGCCTGGTAACGGCACCCCCGCTTCATCTGTAACCGTACCGGACACATTCACTGTATTTTGGGCATATATTGGCACGCACAGCATCAGTGCCAATAATAAAAAGTAATACTTAAAATTATTTTTTGTTTTCATACTTATTAGTTTAGTTTGTCTTTTTGTAAGTTTTTTTGAATTGAGTTTGAGTTTTAATCTGTCATAGGCATATTGTTTTAAAGTTAGAGGTAGTAAATTTATTTTTGGCATGTATTAGAAACTTAGGTATTGATTTCCAGTATTAAACCCAATTCCACTACACTTAATTAAGAACATAAAACACTGCAATTCATTTAAATAAAAAAGGAAAAAGTCTTAAAATAATCCTTTCCTTTATTGCAATCGATTACAATGATAAAAAAATTTAAAATATTAACAAAACATTAATATGTATTTTATGGCATTAACAGAATTTAATTTTTTTCCTGCTATTTTTTTAAGTATACATATTTTTAGCTATTATTTTTAATTAAAAACAATGAATTTAACTATTTTTTTGAAAAACACATAAAGCATTTTTTTTACCCTCTAAAAAAACATACAAAACGCCCTACAGAGGTTTACCTAAAAAATATTCATTTTATACTATTGATTAATCTTGGCTCTCTCTTTCTTAGTTCGGCCAAAGCAAGCTTAGCCACCTCATTAGCTCCGAGTTCGGATAAATGTGTATTATCTTGTTTTCCTTTTTTATAATAAGGGTGTTCTCCTTCCTCGAAATGTAGGTGTAGTTTTTTAGAACCCTCAACACCGTAGGACTCTTCTAAGTTTTCAGTGAAATATTGTAAATCAATAAACGGCACATCATACTCCATGGCTACCAGCCTAGTTTCCAAAGGGTATTCGCCGTGTGTATCTATTAGCGTGCCGTGCTCATTAAAATTTCGTCTCACTATAGATGAAAAAAGCACAGGTGTCGCCCCTTTTTCTCTTGTTTCTTCAACAAACCTAATAAGATTATGTCTGTATGTTACATGCGGATTGGTATAACGGTCCGGAGATTTAAACTTTTGATCATTATGTCCAAACTGAATAAACACGTAATCGCTCTTCTCAAGCGTTTTTAAAATGGAATCCCAACGCCCTTCACCTATAAAACTCCTACTACTACGCCCATTTTTTGCCCTATTATCTATGGTGACGTGTTCTTTAAAATACTGAGGCAAGACCTGTCCCCAACCGTGTTCTGGGTTATTTTCAGGATTCTTTTTATTGGCCATTGTAGAATCTCCAATTAAATAAATAGTGAACGGCTTATTTGCGGTTTCTTTCTCGGCTGCCTGCTTTTGCTCGGCCTGATTATTACAGCTAAACAATGCAATTAAAATTAAAAATGAAATGGTTTTAAAAACGTTCATACCAATTTAGTTTAGTTTTATTGTTTTGATTTGTTAAAATATTTCTTTTAGTATACTTTTTTGCCTCACGCTTTTTTAATTGATGCGACCATAACACGCGTTTTTCTGGTTGATAACCTTTTCCAGAACAATTGTATTCGGCATAGTAAGTCTGTGTCTCAGCTTCTTTTTTACCCCAATTATGCCAACCTTCGGGACGTATATGACTTCCCATCTCACAATTGATAAAAACTGTCTTGGCATTAAACCGCCAAGGCCTCCCCAAATAAACATTTTTTACATTTTCTTCGGCGGTAAGCTTACAGTTTTTAAACACGTAACCAAATTCTTGCCCTTTAGGTGTCGAAGCAGCTGTAATATAAGAGTCTGATTTACTGTGAAGCCTGCAATTTTCAAACAACACCGTTGCTCCCCCAAAAATAAAATCAACAGCGCCCTCGATATGACAGTCTTTAAAATATTGCTTAAACCCTTCGCCTTCTGTGTAAAGCGTATCTTGATATCCTATTAGTGCACAATTTTCAAAATAACAACGGTTTGCACTTACCGAAAGCGCTACTGCTTGGCCCACAGGCCCCGAAACATTTTTTATGGTAAGGTTTTTGGCCATAAAATCATCACCCTCAACCAAAACCGTCGAAGTGTGGAACGTACTGTTTCTTCCCAAATTTATTTTTTTGAAGAAATCGTCATATACAATGATGGTTTTGTCTTTGCTTTCACCAATGAGCGAAACGTGAGTATTCCATGAGTAAACATGTACCTTTTCATTATATACACCATCTTTAACATTGATTATAACACGCTGGTAAGGAAAAGACTTAGAGGCATTTATAGCATCTTGAATAGTCATAAAATCGCCACTTCCATCTTTGGCGACAACCATATTATACTCATCATTTGGTTTTTTATTTGATACGCGTTTTTTATATTTCTCTTTCCATTTCGGATAAAAATCCAAGACCTGCTGCGGATCGTCTGTGTACCAAGCATAGCCGCGCCTACGTTCCAAGCCAATCTCGGCCATTGTAGTTTTTTTTATACCATCTCTATCACAAAAAAATGGGGTATTATCATCCAACTCCATAAACCTAGCCCAAAGTGGTTTGGCATTACTATCTTTAACAACCTTCTTGTCAACAAACCCTCCTTGGTCATTGAAAATATATTCCTGTTTGATTCCCTTAATTTTTACATTTTCAAACCATTCAACTGCTTTAGTTATTGAATTTTTAATAGCTTCAGTGGGATTTTCAATTGACATGAGCAACAAAACAATGCCCGCTGATTCTTTTCCGCTTAATGAGGGCAGCTCGTAACTTCTTGCTTTTGCTGGCGCTAATGTTTTCTCGTCATGCTGAGCGCACCAGGCTGTTAAAACGCCATTTTGTTTGTATTGTGTCTTTAAGATACAATCAACCCCTCTAGTAAAAGCACTTTCAATTTTTTTCTGAAGATTATCTGAAACCTCTATAGAAATGCTACCATTATTATCCTTAATATCCTTTAGGAGATTCATAATATTAACCATGGAATCGTCATTGTAGGTGATATGTGTATAATACCCTTCTCGCAAAGGATAAAACTGGGGCCAGCCACCATTTTTATATTGAGCTGCCAAAATATAATCGAGCCCTTTCAAAAAAGCTTCTTTATATTTTTCATCTGGTATTTGACGATACATTTTAGATAAAAAACGCATTTCTTGAATAGTTGCCCCGTTATCTGTTGTGACATCGTAGACACTACTTTTTTGTTGCTGCAATTCAGCTTTTTTATTTTCGGAAAGTTGCTCATGCATTTGGATGTTTTTTGGCCAGCCCCCAATATCGCGCTGATAAAGCAAAACGTTATTAGCTATTCTTTTTGCTTCTTGAGAAGAAAACCAAGCACTTTCGTTTTTGTGAACGATACGTCGCCATGACCTATCGTGAACTTGAGCTTCAGCAATCGCTCCAAAAAAATAGATATTTATAAAAATAGCAAGAATATAGTTTGACAATCTCATCTTTGAATAGCCTGTTAAATTGAGTTTATTGTTATATCGAGTAATCGATTGCCTAATTTAGGTGTCTTTTTTGAAAAATGAAATTGTTTTAACTATTAATTTTCCCAAAGATACCGATACAAAAAACCCCACTATTTGATATGTATCAAATAGTGGGGTTTTAAAAAATAATTAGCTATTAATCAGCTACTTTAAAGGTATAAGTAGCACTAATTGACGTATTTACTCCATCACTGGTCTCAATATGCCAGAAATAAACAGTTCCCGACTCAACAGCAACGTCAATACTATTATCAGTGATGTCTTTATGACTTTCAGGAACTTCTTGGTTACCATCCACCGTATCAATAAAAACGGTATAAGTAACATCATCACCATCGGCATCAGAGCTTTCCCATTCGAGGGTAACATTACCTTTTACTGGAGTTATGGTTACCCCAGAGGCTGGGCTTAACAATGTTGCAGGAAAGGGAACGCCATTTGCTTCTCCATCCCCCGACACATAGAATTTCCAGGTATCAGAAAACGTTGTTGTATCTCCTGAGTTTTTGGAAATAATCTTCCATGAATATGAATAACCTCTCTGTAATGTCACCTCTTTACTGGTTTCAACTAGATTGAGTCTATTTATAGTCTCACCTGTTACTAAATTGATGATTTCTAAATCATATTTTTCGGTTGCTTCAGAGGCGTTCCATGTAAACAGCACTCTCGCTTTATTGTCTCTGAGTTCTCCTATCTCACATGGTTCGTCATTTAAAGGAAGGGTCAAAACTGCATTCCCAGGAGTAGTGTCAAATGTAGGACCTTGTCCATTCTCGTCATCACTTGAGCACGCAATTATTAGGGCACTGGTTACAAAAACCAAAAGCGTTCTGAATTTTAATATATATTTTGTGGTTTTCATAATTGATTATTTTTTAACGATTTTAATTGATTTTCTAACAGTATCTCCATTTAATTGAAGGTAATACAAACCATCTCCTAAATTTGACAAATCAAGGTCTAAAGTTCTGGTTAAGGATAGATCTTTGCTTGAGACCATATAATGCCTACCTTGGATATCAAACACCGAAACCTCAACCCTTGAATCGTTACCGTTAACATAAACCTGAAGGTTACCTGCAGTTGGGTTAGGATAAACTAGCACTTCTTCAGATAAAAATATGCTTTCTGAATGCTTACCTTGACAAGCGGAGTCTGTAGAAATCTCCAAATTGTTCTGACCTGAAACCAAATCAATAACAATTGAGGATTGGCTTGTTGTTATTACCTGACCGTTATGGTTAATGTTATAACTATCAGCACCAGATAATGATATCGTCACTTTATTTTCTGCTCGGCCTACTTTAGACGACACTTCGAAATTAGTTGGCCCCTCGACAGTCACGTTAAAACATTGCTCATAATTATCTCTACCATCAATGGTTATACAAACTTCATAACTTCCAGCACTTAACCCTTCAATAGTAGTAGATGATGAAAAGGCAGATGCCGCTCCTCCGTTCACAGATACGTTAAACGTATAATCTGTATTTTGGGAAGTAATATTAATCCATCCATCATTTTGTCCCTGACAACTGACAGAATTTGCTGTTATGCTGAAATTGTTATTCGGAAGTTCAAAAACCTCACAACCAAAAACATTTACTGTGGCACCTTCTGGAGAATTAGGACAATCGTCCTCACTATCAAGAAAACCATCTCCATCACTATCATCACAAGTATCACCAATACCATCATTATCAAAGTCTTCTTGATTAGGGTTGTAGGCTAAATTACAGTTATCATCAGTATCTAGTACACCATCATAATCAGAATCCTCTTCGGCATCTAATGTTGGGATTGGATCCCAGCCATCGTTGCCTTTTGTAAAGTTGAATGTTGTAATCTCCGTGCCATCCGTTAAAATTGGTGTCGATAATACTGTAGACCATGATACACGGTTGCCAGAATTATCTACTCCAGACTCTTCAATGGTTCCATATTCATACATAAACGGAGACTCTCCTCCCAATGAACTTGTCCAACCTACAGGATTAATTAACGATTCCCCTTCATTGCCAGGATAGGTTGATTCATCTATAGTTGTATTATAAAATACGACTTCACTTGTATTAGGTGCCCATGGTCGTCCAAAATAACCAGGTTTAGAACCATTAGTAGAGGCTGTTTCTACTCCAGGAATTGGAGATACTACATGACCTTCATACATTAAATAACCTCTTCCGCCGGACTGTTGTGCTGCTGTAATATAGGCAGCATCATTACTTGCATCACTGGTATTTAAAACAAATTTGGTTTTATAGAAAACCGCCGTCATTGCTCCAAATATATAATCAACGGCTCCCATCATTGCTCCTTTGTATACAACAACTCTTGCAGGAGCTGCTCCATAAAATGAGTCTTGACGTCCAATTACTCGGCAATTATTCAAAATTACTTTATCGGCACTAGAAGCAACGCCTATGGCTGCGGCTTGAGTAACATAACCTGCAGCTCTATTTTGCACATCGGTATTGCCGTAATCGGTAGGTCGTGTTGGTAATTTTGATGGATCTTTAGCTTCAACTACATCTTGCGATTCTTTTAAAGAAATATATTGATTAAAGGAGTTCTCAAGAATAATATCCTCTATAGTAATGTTAGTAGATTTAATAACTACTGTAGCATTCCAATATGATGATCCGCCACCGGTTCCTTCTCTATTTACATAATCTGTATAACCATTGTCTTTATTGACAGCAAGTGCTTCGGCGCTCCATTTATTATCGGTTCCCTGGCTATAGAAATTATAAGATTGTCCGTAATAAGAAGTTATCCTCACAGCACCATCTTCAATATCAACTCCTTTGTTTAAAAGTCCAATGCTTGGAATGGACGCTGCATTTTTTAGATGGATATTTGGATTTTCAATAACCAACATTTCCTCATAATTGCCTGGGTCTATCATTATAGTGACCTGTTCGTCATTTGGACGATCCATTCTTGCAACCTCATTTAAAGCACCATTAATGGTTTGATAATCTTTATCTTCACCTACCGTAATAACCGATCTGTATGGTGCTATTGATACGGTTTTAATTGAAACGAAATAGGTAGTTCCTCCAATAGCTACATTAACATAGCCGTCTGTGGTTCCTTGATAAATATACTCCCCAACTACATTTACACTTGTACTTTGTGAAGTATTTTCAATAGTTGGCCCACCTTCAATAGAATAGTTGGACACATAATAATCGGTTAATATCACCTTATCTCCAGGTTTTACGGGTATAGCTATGGTAGCTCCAGCTCCAGCGTTTAAATCGCCGTTACCTCCTCTTACATTCACTGCTCCTGTAAATAGAAGGCCTTTATAGGCTGTTGCACCAGAGATATTACGATCCCTAAATACCCATTCAGTTACAGGATCAAACTTTAAATCTTTTGTCACGTTTGCTCCATTTACTGTTAAATTCGATGTAAGTGCCATTTCAAGTGGATATTCATCCAAACCACCATCATAGCTGATAGAGTAGACGCCATCACGCAGTGCGACTGCATCGATATCAGTAAAACTATAAGAATACCCTTCTTCATTTAAATTGGTAAAAGTTAAACCCACCAAAGCGCGTTGAGTGGCATTTAAATCTGGGGTATTAATCGTTATATCATACAAAGGTTTAGGAGTAAAAACTATGTCTGCAGTTTGATTTCCTGTTATTGTAATAGTATTATTTAAAATTTCATAATCATTTACACCTTCTGCTGATATTGTATATTCTACATCTGCTTCTAATTCCACAGAATAGGTTGATGCTGTTTCATTAATAGTAATAATAGGATTGTAAATTTTATTAGCATCAGGATCTGGTGTGAATGTTAATTCTAGGTTAGTCAAATCTGGCAACCCTGTTATATTACCACTAACACTATACAATGTAACCAGTAATACTTGAATATCATAATTAGTTGTTTCTTCAGTAACATTTAGAGTGAGTCCATTACCTATAAGGTATCCATTCGCATTTTCTAAACTAAGAGTGTATGTATAATCATAAGGTAAGTCAATACTATAAGTGCCATTATTAACCACTGCTGAAAAAGTTTTACCTGCTTCATTAGTGAAATTAATGGCATAGCCATCTGGAATTCCAGGAGCGTTGGTTTCATCAACATTTCCAGAAAGAGTTACATATTCAGCATCTTTTCTAGAAAATCTATAGACGCTCATTTTATCATTAGGTGAAAAAAGTTTATAATCACCAGCAGCTTTAGCGACAAATTTGAATTCCACTAACTCTGTACCAACTGAAATGATATCATCTTGTATTGAAGAATCGGCTACGTACTGAAATTGAATATTATCTGCTGTGCCATCTTGGGAAAGAAGTGCAACCGTCAACTCATCATCTTCAGCTAAAGTAATAGTAAAATATCTACTGTCTGAACGGCTATTACTATAAATTCTACCTGTATAATCAGGATTGGAAGTACCCAGGTTTTCATCCCAACGAGTAAGATTAGTATTAGATGTTCTTAATCTATCACTTGTGCTACTGGAACTTGTCCATGATAATGCTCCTTCAGTCCAATTTGTCGGTAAATTTGTACCAGAAGTACCTGGGGTCACACCATCATACCAGGCATTAATTTTAGCTTCATCTAACATATTGTTATAAAGTACGGGGTCAAATTGTTGTGCGCCAAAGTCCCAAACATCTGTTTTTGGGAATACAACCGTTTGATTTGTTACTTCAATGGCAGGGGTGTATGCAACATTACCACTAAAGGTAAAATATAAGGTCCTTGGCCCTCCTCTATATGTAAACTCATAATAACCTGTTCGGTCTTCCATATCGGGATAAGCATCCATATCTACATCGAAAACACCCAGTTCATTTCCTCCGGGAGAGATTCCACCACTCATAGTTCCCGCACTGAATCTAGATCCATAAAAGCGAACTGTAGACAGAGTTCCATCAACATCAACCTCCATCACATTACCATCTCTAATAGCTACACCATATTGAGTACTATGAAACAATGTTGTAGAAGCTTGTGTTCTTAATTTTCCATCAGGACTTGTGGTAGTTAGAACGGGATTCCATTGAACACCATCATTTTCAAATGTAGACCCATCACCTAAATTATAGACAGTTGGTAAAACTATTTCACCGTTTAAAACACCCTCAACATGAACATTCGCAAGACCAAATTGCTTTGCTTCCTGTAAGCTATATAAGTATACTTTTAAAGTACTTGCACCAGCACCAGCAGTGATTCCTAGACCACTTAAATCATAACTTAAAGATGAATAATTACCATCACTATCTCTTGCTGTAGCTTGAGCTGTTACTACAGAAGTAGTACCATTCTCATTAACCCACTCAATATCAAGTTTGCCATTTCCAGTCCCAAATCTTTGGGCATCGAGTGTAATTAAGGTTGGTGTAAATGTCAATCCGGAAACTGGCTCAAATACAAAATCTACAGCACTTTCAGGTCCAGCTGTATCAATTTTTCCGTTGGTCTCCCAACAAGTAAATAAACCGCCGTTTGCAGTTCTTGTACCTGCAGGATCACCACCGGTGTAAAATATTAAATTGGCCCCATCTGTAACACTAGCACCAGTTGGCTCAAAATATGATTCTGTTCCTGCCAAGTAATCTGCAGATTGAGCTGCAGAGCCTTCATCCAGCACCCAAGTTATACTAGATGCGGTATCCGCAAGTGTTGTTGTTTGTCCTTGCGCCAAAAATGCAAATAGCAACAAAGGAATCATAAAAACAAAGGAAAGTTTTCTCATTTTTAAAGTTAATTTAATTATTGTTTAGTTGTACACTATTAATCAAATCATTGATTGAAAAATAATGTTATTTAATAGGTCTTAGTTATTTAATAAGTCTTAAAAAATTCGGGCATTTCGATTTTAAAAAAACGAAAAGGAAACTAATAAATTAAAACATAATTTTACATGAAGTAAAGTAGATAATAACTATTAATTTCACAGGAAAATTGCAATCGATTACACAAATATATTAGAAAACTATTAATTTCCAAATTATTTGATCTTAATATTAATAAATATAACGGCTTATTATTCCATTTGAAAGTGCATTCCTAATAAAAGCTTATCGTTTAACGCATGTAAACACTAGTTGTCAGGCTTTTTTTTATTGTATTAAAAACTCTGAAAAACATTTTTTTTTAAGAATACCTTGAAGAAATCAAAATTCAACATTAATTTTCCTGCTAATGGAAATATAAATGAATACAATACTTAAGATCATTTCATTTTTGGTAAAACCATATTAATACCCTAAATCCACATATCATAACATTAAAACATTTCTTTTTTTATTTACTTCATCGCTTTATTAGTTCATGTTTCTAAAATATCTACATTTGGATAATCGATTACATCTAAATTATGCTAAAGACAATGTATTGAAAAATTTATGCTTTTACTCGGCTTTTCTTTGGGTTACCTTTTATGCTGTAGCCCAAAATGTTACTATCATGGAATCTAGTGGCTGGCTAGAGTCTGCATACATAAAGTGGAATGATGTAGCCGAGGCCGAGAGCTACAACGTATATATAACTGGCGAAGGCCTCAACAACAAAAAAATAGACGACCAACTTATAAGGTGCTATAATGGGTACCATCGTGCAGATATTTTAGGTTTAAAAGCAGGATCGTATACCATAAGTGTTGCCTCGGTAATTTCGGGAAAAGAAGACAATATGACCACAAGCGACGTCATTACCGTTGAAGCTCATGACCGCACAGGGTTTGCTTTTTCCAATGGGCGCGTTCCAGGAGCCTATAATTTAGATGGGACTCTAAAATCTGGTGCGGTAATTCTGTATATAACAGAGAATACAAAAAACACTGTTGAACTTAATGTAACTGGAGCCAATTCCAATCCCTGTATAGGCCTTCAAACTATTTTAGATGGTTTCAAAAAAGGAAACGACAACCGCCCATTGATTGTCAGGCTTATTGGTCAAATTACCGACCCCGATTATTTATTGAATGGCGACATTGTTATTGAAAACAAAAATAATGCTTCGAGCCACATCACTTTTGAAGGCGTAGGCGACGATGCAGTCGCAGATGGCTGGGGTATTCGGGTTAAAAACGCAACAAATATTGAGATTAGGAATATTGGCTCTATGAACTGCGATAGTAATGAGGGCGACAATATTGGGCTTCAACAAAACAACGATTATATCTGGGTACACAACGTTGATTTCTTTTATGGCAATGCGGGTGGTGATGCCGACCAAGTCAAAGGTGATGGGGCTCTTGATTGCAAGCGGTCTACTTACGTAACGTTCTCATACAATCACTTTTGGGATTCCGGAAAATCCAACCTTTTGGGGCTGAGCGAGGACCCATCAGATGATTTATACATTACATACCACCATAATTGGTACGACCATTCAGACTCTAGGCATCCACGGGTGCGTTATTATTCAGCCCATGTTTACAACAACTTTTACGACGGAAACTCAAAGTACGGCGTTGGTGCCACCAATGGTTCCTCTATTTTTGTTGAAGCTAATTACTTCAGAAATTGTAAATACCCTATTTTAACGTCTATGCAAGGCTCTGATGTTTATGATGAGGATACGGGGTCTAACGACTATTCTGACATGCCAACATTTTCTAAAGAAGACGGGGGAAGCATTAAAGCCTTCAAAAACCATATTGAAGGCGCCAGACGTTTTGTGGCTTACGGAGATAGCAATTTTAACAATTCAACTGTCGATTTTGATGCCTATGTTGTTTCAACGAGAAATGAAACCATGCCTGCCAATGCAACTTCGGTTTACGGTGGA
The DNA here is from genome assembly GCA_022749295.1 of Flavobacteriaceae bacterium GSB9. NCBI lineage: Bacteria > Pseudomonadati > Bacteroidota > Flavobacteriia > Flavobacteriales > Flavobacteriaceae > Flavobacteriaceae bacterium GSB9. The sequence goes on along the minus strand of CP062007.1, from coordinate 3,469,473 downwards.
AATACGCATGATAATTTCGACATCGACCCCTCAGTGATGTACAATTATACCCCTGACACTCCCGAAGGTGCCAAAACTAAAGTCATGCAATATTCAGGACGCATGAACGGTGGTGATTTCACTTGGACATTCAATAATGCCACCGATGATACGTCTTATGCCGTTGATTCTGGTTTAAAGAGTGCTTTAACAAATTACACCACAGCGCTAGTTTGTGTACAAGGCGATGTTGGTCCAGATCCAGCTATTACACTAACAGCAAATGTTGGCGACGGATTGGTTAATCTGAACTGGGATGTAAGCAACTACAGTGCTTCTACCTACGAAATATTTAGAAATACAGATTCTGACCCTGCTGGAAGAACAAAAATAGCCGACATAACTACCCCAAGTACATCAAGCTTTACAGACAACACCGTTGAAAACGGAACAACCTATTACTATTGGATTGTGGCCGATACCTCTATTGAATCCAATATTGAATCTGCAATGCCCGTTGAAGGTGGAACTGCTACAGGCGACGAAACACACAACTTCACTATTGTCGGAAAAAACAGCACTTTTTATTCCATAACAGGCAACCTTTCCGACTCCAAGGGTACGGTAAACTATAATGGATTAACCCTAACGCAGTGCCTAAAAATCGAATCGAGCACCAATGTAAGCTTCACCACTACTGCACCATCCACCCTCACTTTGGTCTTTAAAGAAGGTTACACAGGCGATATCAAAATAAACGGAACAAGCTATGCCATTTCCAACGGTATACTTTCTTTAGAGTTGCCTACAGCAGGCCCATACGAAATCACCAAAGATAGTGTAGCCAACCTTTATTACATGAGTGTTGAATATGAATCATTAGGCATAAGCTCTTTTGAAAGCGCCAATATAAAATTGTTTCCTAATCCAGCTAACAGCATGCTCTATTTGAGTTCAAAAACAAAAGTGAGCCATCTAAGCATTTACAATTTATTAGGTGCTTTGGTAAAAAAAGTTGGAGGCCATATCAAGGAGGTTGACATGACCAATTTAAAGAAGGGCAGCTATCTAATTAAAATTAAAACCGACCATAGCACAACGACAAAAATAATAGTTAAAAACTAGCGTTTTCAAAATCTACAAATTGTAAAAAAACTGGAAAAAATTCATCCCGGGGATTTAAGTTTGCATCATGTTATTTTCTTCAGAACAAGTCAATTTACATAAATGCTTCTACCTGTATTTTTTCATTTCATACTGTATAATCCACCACTCTTAATAGGTTTTTTCTCAACATAAAGCCCAAAACTGCTATTTAATAAAAAAATAACCCCGAAAAATAGGAAATAACCAAATTTTTATTTGGATTTTGGTCAAATTGTTATAATTTCGTGTAATCGATTGCACCTATTGTTGCTTTTTAAAGTGGCAATTTTGTACTAAATCACAAACAAACTTTTAAATTCAGTACTAATTAAACTAAAACTCTATGACAAATTATTTATTATTTGATCATCTTTTTTTCTCTTTTAAGCTACGGAAAAAAAGAGAACCCCGTAATAAGGTTATCTATGCCTTGTTAATTCCTTTATTTATGATTTGCGCTAATGTTCATGCACAAGACAACATAAGTGTGAGCGGTGTAATTACAGATGGAGGCGAACTGGGAGGTCCATTACCTGGTGTAACCGTTCTTGTTAAGGGAACATCAAACGGAACCTCTACAGATTTTGATGGAAATTACACATTGAATAATGTGGATTCAAATGCTACTTTGGTTTTTTCCTATGTTGGTTATAAAACTCAAGAGGTAGCTGTAAATGGCCAATCAACTATTAACATTACATTACAAGTTGATGTAAGTCAATTGGATGAAATCGTTATTGTTGATTACGGTTATGGTAAAGTGAATAAACTAGACATGACGGGTTCTACTGCAAGCATTGGCAGTAAAGAACTTTCAACCATACCTATTTCAAGTGCTGCAGAAGCACTTTCTGGTCGTTTACCTGGTGTAAATGTCACCTCTGCTGATGGCGAGCCTGGTGCCAGTATAAAGATTAGAGTAAGAGGTGGAACCTCATTAACACAAGATAACGATCCTCTGTTTGTTGTTGACGGGTTTATTGTTGGTGATATTGACAACATTCCGGTTAATGACATTGCTTCTATCGATGTATTAAAAGATGCTGCAGCAACAGCGATATATGGAGCTCAAGCATCGAACGGTGTAATTGTTGTAACTACAAAAAATCCAGTTGCAGGGAAGGTTTCTGTATCCTACAATAACTTTTTCCAATTTAATGAGTTGCCCCAAGATAGAAAGTACAAGGTCTTAGATCCGTATGAGTTTGTTTTAGCGAACTATGAGTATGCAGCTATTCAAGGTACTACACAAGTTGAGCGCTTTGAAAGATTCTTTGGTAAGTATGATGATTTAGAGCTATATAAGAAAAAACAGGCCACAGATTGGCAAGACAGATTATTTGGAGGATCCAGAGTTTCACAGTATCACAATTTAAGTATTGGTGGTGGTACTGAGGAGACTAAAATGAATTTAAGCCTTTCTCATAACGATGACGAAGGCCTTTTACAAGGTTCAGCTTTTCAAAGAACAGCTATCAATTTTAAATTAAATCAAAAAATAACAGACAACCTTAAACTTGATATTCAGACTCGAATTACCAACACTGTAAAAGATGGTGCCGGTACGTCTAACAGGGCTCAAATAAAAATCAAAGATGCAGTACAAACCCGCCCTGTTAATGGTATTGCCGACGAAATAGATCTTGACTTAACTCAAATTAATGATGATGATGATTTTCAACAATTCATTTTAAGTTTAAAAAGCCCTGAAGAAGTACTTGAACAAGACTGGAGAAAAAGAACAGATAACGATTACGTACTCAATGCTGCATTAACTTGGTCTATTACCGACAATTTAACAGCCAAATCATCTTTTTCACGTTCAAAACGTTTTCGTGAAGAGTTAAGGTTTTACGGTCCTTTAACTAGTGAATCATTCAATAATGGAGGTAGTTTACCCTTGGGGCAAAAATCTAACTCAGAAGGAGAAACTTATAGATGGGTTAACACTTTAAACTATAACAAAGATTGGGGGGAGTCTAAATTGGATATATTATTAGGTAATGAAATATCCTCTCAAGGAGGGTTTAGTTCGTTCCTACGAGCGGAAGATTTTAGGTTATCCATAACTCCTGAAGAGTTATTTGCTAATATGCAATTAGGTCGTGCTGATAGATTTGGAACCGAGGAAGCTATAAAAACCAACCGTAAATCGGTTTTTGGTAGATTTGATTTTAACCTACAAGACAAATACATAATTACTTTAACGGCAAGGGCCGACCAATCTAGTAGGTTTCGTGGTAAAAACTCATTAGGCATTTTTCCCGCAATAGCAACTGCTTGGAAAATAGACCAAGAAGATTTTATGCAAAATGTAGATTTTGTTGACCAACTTAAATTAAGAATCACCTATGGTGAAACCGGTAACGATAGAATTCAAGATGGTGTAACTGCATACCTTCTAAATACACAAACTTTTAGAAGCCCTGGCTTTAACAATGAGGATAGCGTGTATTACTCTCCTGCTAGCAGTTCTTTATACAACCCAGATATAAAATGGGAAACCACATCGACTAGTAATTATGGTTTAGACTTTACCTTATTCAATAGGCGTTTAAATGGTACTTTTGATTATTACAGGAACGAAACACGAGATCTTTTGTACAAAAAACAAATTGCCACTAGTTCAGGTTTTCAGACGGAATGGGCCAATATAGGGGTTACTGCCAATGAAGGAGTTGAACTTGGAATGACCGGATATATCATAGACAACAATGATTTTACATTATCGGCTAACATAAACATTGGTCATAATGTGCTAACAATCGAGAGATTGGATGGAACCAATGAAGCTTTTGCCAGATCAAATTGGGCCAGTACAGATTTAAGAAACATTAACGACTTTCAAGTCCAAACTGGTGAAAAAATTGGTAATATGTATGGTTTTGTTACCGATGGTTATTACACCGTTGACGATTTTGAAAGCTATGATGAAAGTACAGGGAGATATGTTTTAAAAGATGGTGTAGCAAACTCAGGTGGTACTGTAGGTAACATTAATGTTAGACCTGGGTTTTTAAAATTAAAAGATTTAAATGACGATGGTGTAATTAATGATGATGACCGTCAAGTAATCGGTAATGCCCTACCCGATTTTCAAGGTGGTTTTGGTGTTAACGTAAGATGGAAAAATTTTGATTTATCTACCTTTTTCAACTACCAGGTTGGAAACGACGTATATAATACCGGAAAAATCCAATACAATCAATTTAGACGTGTAACAAATGGAAACCTATTAACAACTATGAGTTTAGATAACAGGTTTACGTATTTAGATGTCAATGGCTCGTATACAGGTACCCCTGGCGCTATTGTAACTGACTTAGATGATTTGAGAGATCTAAATACAGGTAAAAACATCTGGTCGCATGCCAGTTACGGTGTAGCTCAGGCAGTAATTCATGACTGGGCTATAGAAGATGGTTCTTTTTTACGATTAAATAACGTAACTTTAGGATATTCTTTACCAGAAAAATTAATTTCTAAAATTGGCTTGTCTAAATTTAGAGTATTTGCAACCGGTAGAAATTTAGCCATTTGGACCAAATACTCAGGATATGATCCTGAAGTTGACACGAACTCTGACCCCTTCACCCCTGGTGTAGATTACTCTTCTTTCCCAAGAAGTCGTTCTTACACTATTGGGTTAAATGCAACATTTTAATTATGAAAAAGAAACTTATAAATATGAAACTTAAATTATTGTTAGTAGCTATTATACCTACGGTATTAATGACTACATCATGTGACAAGGACTTTTTAGAGCCTGAGTCCATCTCTTCATTTGATACCGATTATGTGTTCTCAAATGTAGATGATGCTAGGAATGCGGTAAATGCAGTATATGCCTCCTTCAACCAAGATGCGTTCCGTTCAAGACTATCCAATAATATGACGGGATGTACTGATATTGAAACCCAGTCTGGATGGACAAGTTCAGGTGATAGGTATCAAATATGGAATTTAGAAGCTACTGTCAGCAATCGTGATTTGGATATTGTTTGGACATATGCCTACCAAGCTATCAGAGATGCTAACGTAGCTATAGAAGGTATTAAAGCCAGTGGCAACTTAGAAGCTTCCGATGTTTCCGTAAGAAACACATTTAATCATTTATTAGGTGAAGCCCATACCCTAAGAGCCTATTGGTATAGTATGCTTATTTACTATTTTGGTGATGTACCGTATAGTATTGAGGCTCCAAAAGCCGGTAATGATTTTAATCTACCTAAAACAAATAGAAACACCATACTTACTGGCGAAATTCAAGCTTTAATTGATGTTGAGGCCAATATGCAATGGGCCGATCAATTGCCTTATGGTATAGAACAAGTAAATCGTGAATATACTTTAGGTATGATTGCCAGATTGGCTTTACAACGTGGCGGTTACTATTTAACCCCAGAACTCAACATGGTAAGAGATAGTGATTATTTAGATTATTATGCTATTGCAAAACAATATTCCAAAAAATTAATTGATTTAAAAGATAGACCATTACCAACAGATTTTAGACAAATCTTTTTAAACCAATGCCAATTTATAAAACCTCTAAACGAAGACATCTTATTTGAAGTTCCTTTTGCTAAAGGTGGTGGTGATGTTGGTTGGAATATTGGTATTACCGTTCAGGGTGGTACAACTGCGAAGCATGATTACGGTTCTGGTAATAATTATATGCACATACCTCCAACATATTATATGTCTTTTGATAGTGCTGATAAAAGACGCGAGGTTACCTGTGGACTATGGCGAATTAATACCGAGGCAGAACATGAACATGTAGGTGGAGGCAATATCTCTCAAGGTAAATGGAGCCGATGGTTTTTACCAGAACCTCCAGGACCAGAATCAGCCAAAGGTACGGGCATTAACTGGCCAATGATGCGTTATGCCGACGTACTACTAATGTTTGCCGAAGCTGAAAACGAATTAAATGGCCCAACATTAGAAGCTCAAATGGCTTTTAAACGTGTACGACAACGTGCTTTCAATGAAGAAGACTGGCCAGCAAAGGTAGATGTTTATACCTCGCAAATCTCAACCTCTAAACAAACGTTCTTTGACGCTATAGTTGATGAACGTGCTTGGGAGTTTGGTGGTGAAATGATTCGTAAGTATGAATTGATTAGATGGAATCTTTATCATGAAAAAGTTGTTGAGACTGTCGAAGGTCTTAAAAAATTAAGGGACGATGCGGTTGAATTACCTGAAGTCAATAACCTTCCCGATTATCAGTATTGGAAAGTTGATGATGCAGGCAATTTTACTGTACTTAACCCAGACTATTATTTGGCTAATCCTCCAGACGATAGTTGGACAAGGTCAAACTTTTTAAGATCTTTAAATGACAACACTTTAGTATACAGAGAATGGATTACCCGAGATTGGGCAAACTATATTGACCAAGGCCCTAAACCAGGAGTTGTAAGATATATTTTCCCAATTCCTGCAGTTACCATCGAGAACAGTCAAGGTGTTCTTAAGAATGATGGCTATGGATTTAACAATTAAAAAAAACTAGATATGAAAAGTAAAAGTAATATATTTAACATGAGGTCGTTATTGCTCTTATGTTTAATCTTTACCATGCTTAATGCTTGTGATAAAGATGATGAACAGTCCTTTGAAAAGACACGTTTGTTTAGGCCCGTACTTAATGAGGATTTATATGCAGAAGGCAATACTATTTTTGTTAATATGGCCAATCTTAAGCAAGCCATAGGATATGTAATTGAAGTAAGTAGAGATACATTTGCAACTATTGACTACACCATTCAGTCTGATACAAACTATGTCGAAATAAACGAGAATACTGTTGGTGAAGAGTTATTCTGGAATACATTATATCAAGTAAGAGCCACTGCTCTTGAGTCCGATTCCGAATACAATAGTAGAATTTCTGATTTAGGTAATGTAAGAACAGAAGTTTTTCCTAGTATTTTGAATTCTCCTGCACCTTGGGATGTTACAGATGTTGCTGCTAGAGTAACATGGGATACTGTTAACAGTGGTGCTCCTATTACCGGAATAAAGGTGTTCTCAGCGGACGACTTAAAACTAAATACTCCCTTATTTGAAGAAACTCCAATATCATCTGAAGAAGATGAAGCCGGTGAAGGTTTTGTTTACGGTTTAACCCCCGAAACAGATTACCAAATTGCTATTTTTAGTGGCGCAGAAATTAGAGGATGGGTAAACTACACTACTAAAGTGGCGGATATTGACCCTAACTCTCCGGGTGTAATTGACATAAGAGATGATGAAAGCCCTTCTGCTGTAACAAATGCGGTTGCGGCTGCCCAAGATGGTGATATCATTCTAATCAAAAGGGGTATAACTTACGATTTACCCACAAATTCCAATCCCCTAACAAAATCCATCACCATCAGAGGAGCCTATGGTTTTGGTGAACAAAAAGCAAAACTTTTTACCACAGGAAATTGGGGTATTGCCCAAGGTTCTAATATAGGCCATATCCGCTTTATCGACGTAGAAATCAAAGGGGAAGATTATGGCGGTGATTATGTATTTAATCCTAATACTGGAGACACTAATATTGAGGAACTACTCTTCGACAATTGTAAAATTTCAACCTTACGTGGCATTTTTCGCTTAAGAGGTACTAATGCAACTTTAAGCAATTATGAAATTAGAAATTCTACTATCGATAGTATTGGAAACTATGGTATTATAACATGTGATACAAACCCAGGTACACCTCAAACAGCCACCGTTGAGAACATTAAATTCGTAAACAGTACATTTAATCATGTTCAGGTAGGTATTACTTCTAGAAACAATTCGGCTTCAATAGTAATTGAAAGTTGCACTTTCGCTAATTTTCCTTTAGGCGGTAATGCTGGATATAAAATGTTCCGTTATAGAGGAGGCGATGACAATAATAACGTTGCTAATGGCATAATTATTTCTAATACCATCTATGGTCATGCCTGGGATCAATCAGGTGAGGCTGAAGAATACCCGGTAACAGGCATCGAAGGTCTGCCCAATACATCTTTTGATGTTAGCAATACCTATACTGTTGACGACTTTTCTTGGTATATTAATGATAACACAGGCGAAGCATTAAATGCAGTTCCTAATTTACCCCTAGGCAATGCCGGAAGTACACAAGATGAACTTTGGGTTGATCCTGAAAATAATAATTTCAATATTAAAGATTCAGGATTTCCTGGAAAAAGTTCTGCCGGTGACCCAAGATGGCGAGTGACATTATAATAATAATAGATTAAATTTGAGGTCTACTAATAGACCTAATGAAATGGATACCTTAAAAGCATAGTTTTAGGGTATCCATTTTTAATATATCAAAAACTAAACAAACTCCACGGATAACTAAACATTCACCTTAGTGAATTCAAAAATGCACAAGACATCAAAAACAACATATTATTAATAGCATAAAAGATGAAACTATATCTAAAAACCATACTGTTAATATTCCCTTTTCTGGTGTTTTCGTGCAGCAGCAGCTCACCTTCGGATACCCCCAAACAAGAAGAGCAAGAAGAAGTAGAGCCTACAGAAGAAGAACAAGAGCAACAGGAAGAAGAAAATGGAGAGCAGCAGCCCACACAAGTTGACGAAGAAGCCTTTGCTTTTCCTGGTGCCGAAGGGTTTGGCAGACATACAACCGGTGGCCGCGGTGGAAAAGTTCTTTTTGTAACTACACTTGAGGATTACGGCAAAGGTAGTTTAAGAGAAGCTGTAAACACTCCCGGAGCCCGTTATATCCTATTTAAAGTTTCTGGGACAATCCGACTGCTTTCAGAATTAAAAATAAACAATGGCAATGTAACTATTGCTGGACAAACTGCTCCCGGTGATGGCATTTGCCTTAAAAATTACCCCGTTACTATAAATGCCGATAATGTTATTATCCGCTACCTAAGATTTAGAATGGGTGATGAGGCTCAACAAGAAGGCGATGCCTTAGGCAGCCGTTTTCATAAAAATATTATTATCGACCACTGCTCGATGAGTTGGTCTACCGATGAAACAGTTTCCATCTATAACAATGAAAATACCACGTTGCAATGGTGTTTTATAACCGAAAGTTTACGCAACTCGGTTCACGATAAAGGCTCGCATGGTTATGGTGGTATTTGGGGAGGAAGAAAAGCATCATTTCATCATAACTTGTTAGCACACCACGATAGTAGAAATCCACGATTAGGAGAAGCAGCTGGTTCTGCATTTGCTCTAACCGATTTGGTCGATTTACGAAATAACGTTATCTACAACTGGCAAGGCAACAGTGCCTACGGTGGCGAAGCTATGAACGTTAATATTGTAAACTGCTACTACAAACCCGGACCAGTTACAACCAAAGACACACGTATCATGTCTATTGACAAAAATAAAGTTGAAGGAACCGAGGTTTACGATATTTGGGGGAAATTCTACATTGATGGTAACCATGTCGAAGGCAGTACACAAGTTACCAACGACAACTGGACCTATGGTGTTTACAATCAATTTCATCATAGCTATGGCACAGTTTCTGAAGAAGATAAAGCAACCATGAAACTTTCTGAACCACACAACATAAACAACAACGTCACTACACATACCGCGGTTGATGCTTACAACAGAGTTCTTGCTTACGGAGGAGCTTCATACAAACGAGATGCTATCGATACCAGAATAGCAGATGAAGTAAAAAATGGGTCATACACTTACGAAGGTTCTAACGGAAGTACAAAAGGTATCATCGACACACAAAACGATGTTGGTGGTTGGCCAGAACTAAAATCTGAAACCCCTCCTACCGACACTTCTGGTGATGGTATGCCAGATGACTGGAAAGTCGAGATGAAACTGAAAGTTGAAGAAAACAACCCTAATGGCCATGACCTTAGTACTGGTTACGAAAACATTGAGGTTTATATCAACAGTTTGGTGACTTCAATTACAGAAAATCAAAATAAATAACATATGTTAAAACAAGCGTTCTTTTTAATCGTCCTATTTTCAATAATTTCATTTTCAAGCCATGCCCAAGATTTGGCCTTCCCAACGGCTGAAGGTTTTGGTAAATATACCTCAGGAGGCAGAGACGGAATAGTATATACCGTTACCAACCTTAATGACGATGGTGAAGGAAGCTTAAGAAAAGGAATTGTAAAAAAAGAACCCAGAATTATTGTCTTTGCCGTTTCGGGCATTATTGAGCTGAAATCAGATTTAGATGTCAACCCCGGCAAAGGCAATTTAACCATTTTGGGGCAAACGGCACCCGGTGAAGGCATTACCCTAAAAGGTTACCCGTTTACCATAAAAGCCAATAACGTTATTGTGCGCTATTTAAGATTTAGAATGGGGGATGTTAACGAAGTTCAGGGCGATGCACTGGGGTGCCGAGATGCCAAAAACGTAATTATCGACCACTGCTCGGTAAGTTGGGCCACGGACGAAAATGCTTCGTTTTACAATAACAAAAATTTCACCCTTCAGTGGAGCATCATTTCCGAAGCATTAAACCGCTCGGTTCACAAAAAAGGAGCGCATGGCTACGGCGGTATTTGGGGAGGGGTTAATGTGTCATTTCATCATAATTTAATGGCCTCGAACAACAGCAGAAATCCGAGATTTAGTGGATCTAAAACCACCGAAAATTCAGAAAACGAATTTGTAGATTTTAGAAACAACGTCATTTACAACTGGGGCGAAAACAGTATTTACGGCGGCGAAAAGGGTTCTTATAATATAGTAAACAATTATTTTAAATCGGGTCCAGCAACAACTTCTTCTAAACTAGACCGCATTGTGAGTCCTTCCAAACCTTACGGAAAGTTTTATGTGAATGGCAACCATGTTGAAGGTTTTGAGAGCATCAGCCAAAACAATTGGGCTGGTGGAGTACAATGCGATAACCTTGAAGAAACTAAACTAAACTCGGAAATTGACATCGACAACAATGTTAAAACAACTACCGCTTCGCAAGCTCTTCAGTCTGTTTTAGAAAATGCCGGAGCTAATATTTATCGAGACGTTGTAGACACAAGGATAGTTCAAAACACTAAAAGTGGTAAAGTGAGTTTTAAAAACGGTATAATCGATTCGCAGAAAGACGTTGGCGGATGGCCGAAATTAAAACATGAAATGGGCAAACCCGATTCAGACGAAGATGGCATTCCCGATTATTGGGAAAACAAGAACGGTTTAAACCCCAACGTGAAAGATAGCGACCTCAATACCATTGACCAAAATTATTCGAATATTGAAGTCTATGCAAATTCATTAATCGACAGAACTCCAAAATTGACCAAAATAAATGACGAAGATTTTCATTTTGTAGTTAATGCTAATGGAAGCGGCGATTTTAAAACTGTGCAGGAGGCTATTGATGCTGTACCGGATTTCAGAAAAACTGAAACCAAAATTTTTATTAAAAATGGTATCTACAAAGAAAAATTAGTGCTTCCTTCATCAAAAATTAATGTGACATTTGTGGGAGAAGACAAAAACAAAACCATTTTAACAAACGACGACTATGCCAAAAAACAAAACGCTTTTGGTGAAGAAATGGGAACTACGGGCTCCTCATCCTTTTTTGTTTTTGGCAATAACTTCAAAGCAAAAAATATCACATTTGAGAACAGCGCGGGTCCCATTGGCCAAGCCGTGGCTGTTAGGGTTGATGGCGATAAAGTGATATTCGAAAACTGTAGGTTTTTAGGTTTTCAAGACACCCTTTACCTCCACGGAAATAACAGCCGCCAATATTATAAAGATTGTTATATTGAAGGCACAGTCGATTTTATCTTCGGGTGGTCCACAGGGTATTTCGAAAACTGTGAAATCTACTGCAAAAGCAATGGTTATGTTACGGCTGCCTCAACCGATAAAAACACCAAATATGGTTTTGTTTTTAAAGGTTGCAAAATAACAGGAAACGCAAACGAAGCCACGTTCTACTTAGGGCGCCCATGGCGCGATTATGCACAAACCGTGTTTATAGATTGTTATATGGATAAACATATAAAACCCGAAGGGTGGCACAATTGGGGTAAATCTCATGCCGAAAAAACCACATTTTATGGCGAATATAATTCTTCAGGCCCTGGAGCCTCAAATAAACGTGTAAAATGGTCGAAAAAAATATCGGAAAAAGACCTTGAACATTATAGCAAAAAAAATGTTCTGGGTGGTACAGATAACTGGATACCAGAATTATAATTGCACAGGCATTCGTTTTTAGGAGTAATACCAACTAAAAGTTTAAAATATTGTTTCTTTAAATTATGCCAACAACCACAACTTTAGTATTTTAGTCAATCGATTACAATTAAACAAAAACTCATGAAATTATCATTTTTTAAAGGATTACTTCCCTCCCTATTCCTCGGAATAATTTTAACAACCCAAGTAGCTTGCAAAGACAAAGAAAAACAAGTTGCCGAACCTGATCCCTTTGATGAAGCGGAAGCTATTATCAATTCCATTAAAATTCCAGAATTTAAGGATGCCACCTACTCTATTTTAGATTTTGGTGCCGTTGCCGATGGTGAAACATTAAATACGAAAGCTATAGCGGCTGCTATCGATTCTTGTAGTAATTCAGGTGGAGGAAAAGTAGTTATTCCTGCTGGTGATTTCCTAACTGGGCCTATTGTTTTAAAAAGTAATGTAAACCTTCATTTAGAAGAAGGTGCCAATGTGTTATTTTCAACAAATCACAAAGATTATCTTCCTGTTGTGCACACGTCATACGAGGGTGTTGAATTAATGAACTACTCGCCGCTTATTAGAGCGTATAAACAGAAAAATATAGCCGTAACCGGAAAAGGTACATTAAATGGCCAAGCCAGCAACACCAACTGGTGGCCTTGGTGCGGCAAAGACTCTTATGGATGGGTTGAAGGTGCTCCTAAACAACACGATTCTATAAACCTGCCCACTTTAAGAAAAATGAACGAAGCACAAGTACCTGTTTCTGAGCGTGTATTTGGTGAAGGTCACCACATACGTCCTACCTTTTTTGAACCCTTTGAATGCGAAAATGTATTGTTAGAAGGTGTTACTTTTACTAATGCACCATTTTGGGTTATTCACCCATTAAAATGTAACTATGTAAGAGTTGACGGTGTAACCGTAAGTAGCCATGGGCCAAACAACGATGGTTGCGACCCAGAATATTGTAAAAACGTGCACATTACTAATTGTACTTTCGATACGGGTGATGACTGTATTGCCATTAAAGCAGGACGTAATGAGGACGGCAGACGTGTAAATATTCCTAGTGAAAATATTGTAGTTGAAAATTGCGATATGAAAGATGGTCACGGTGGCGTGGTTTTAGGTAGCGAAATTTCAGCCGGCGTTAGAAATGTTTTTGCACGTAACTGTAAAATGGACAGCCCAAATTTAGATCGCGCTATCCGTATTAAAACAAACACTTTAAGAGGTGGTTTTGTTGAAAACTTGTACGTAAAAAACATTCAAGTGGGACAAGTAAAGGAAGCTGCTCTCAAAATAAATCTTCACTATGGTATTTATGCCAATCAAGAAGGTGGCTTTATCCCTAAAATAAACAACGTACACCTAGAGGATATAACAGTTGAAAACAGTGGTAAATACGGTATTTTAATTAAAGGGCGAGAAGAAGCCGTTATTCAAAATGTATCTTTAACCAATGTTCATATTAAAAATGCTAAAACACCTTTATCAGTTGAGTATTCTGAACCAATCGTATTTAAAAACACAACCATCAACGGAAAAGAACAATAAAATTATTATGAAAAAGTTAGCAATTTTATCATTGGCCTGTTTAGGCCTTATTGCCTGTAAAGACAAAAAATCAAATACCGAAACTGTTGAAAATAAAGCTGTTTCAGAAGAAGTGGTACCGCAAAAAACCTACGCAGAAATTTCCATTGCCCAAGGTGGCACATGGGTTGACGGCCCTAGAGGTCATAAGGAATATGATGGTGGAACGTCTTTTAAAAATGTAGAATCGCTTCAAGTACCTGCCGAGCATACCGACCATTCATGGTTTATCCGTTATGAGGGACCCGGCTGGGAAAACAGTAAAATTGGCTACCGCCTCTATTTAGATTGGCGAAATGCTATCGATATTTTTGGTAAAAAAGTAGATTCTATTGTTTTGCCTTTTGTTGGTCAAGACGGGTTCGACTCATATCATGAGCCCTCTCCTTGGGGTCAGGATATTTTAAAAGCCGGGAAATCAATGGGCATTGGTAGCTACGGACGCATTGTTGCCGATACCATTGTGCATTTTCAAAAGGTTGAAAATACCTTCGCTAAAGTTGAAAATTCAGAATACAGCTCTTCAGTACATATCAATTACAAAGGCTGGGAAACTGGAGGAGAAAGTATCGACTTAGATTCAAAACTAACTATCTTTCCTGAGGGACGCCATACAATAGCTGAATTAACGCCTTCAAAGGAAATTACCGGACTTTGCACCGGTATTGTAAACCATGGGGTAGCTTTTCATAAAAAAGAGGGTGAAAAATGGGCGTACATTGCTACTTATGGTGTGCAAACTTTGGCTAGTCCACCTGATAATTTAGGTATGGCTTTATTCTACAAATTAGACGATGTTGCCGAACAAAAAGATGGACAATACGACCATTTGGTTATTTTTAAACCCACTACAAGCACCATATCTTACTACTTTTTAGGCGCTTGGGAGCAAGAACCTAATGGTATTAAGACCGAAGAGGCCTTTATCGCTGACCTTGATAAAAAATTAGAATCATTAAACACCACAAACGCAATACAATAAAAACCTATGAAAATGAAAAAAGCAACTATATATATTGCACTGTTTGCACTGGCCGTTGGCTTGTTTACGTCTTGTAAAGACACTAAAAAAGAAAACGTACAAGAAGAAACCGCTACTGTAGAAAAAGTCGTTCCCGAAGATTTGAAATGGTCTGAACGCATGATGCTTTCAGAAATTCATCGTTTTCCAGAAGCTACAAAACTGGATTTTTCAACAAAACCACGTTGGACTTACACGCCTGGTTTAGTGTTAAGTGCATGTTCTCGTGTTTATGAAGCAACAAATAACAAAAAATATTACGATTACATCTACGATTATGCAGATACTCTAATCGATAGTACGGGTACAATAGACACCTACTCGTTAGAAAAACAAAATCTAGATATGATAAAGTCTGGTGATGTTCTTTTGTTTCTCTACCCTATCACCAAAGAAGAACGTTTTTTAACCGCTATGCACACCTTAGACAAGCAGTTGCAATCGCAACCATCAACGTCTGAAGGTGGCTACTGGCACAAAAAAAGATATCCGCACCAAATGTGGCTTGATGGGCTTTACATGGCCGAACCATTCCATGTTAGATATGCTAAAGAATACGTTGATGACGAAGAGGAAAAACAAGACATCTACAACCATGCTGTATTACAATTCGATTTAATTCAAAAGCATAGTCGGGATGAAAAATCCGGCTTATTATATCATGGTTGGGATGAAAGCCGTGAGCAAAAATGGGCAGATAATGAAACTGGAAACTCACAACATTTCTGGTCACGCGGTATGGGCTGGTACGGTATGGCTATGGTCGATGTATTAGACTTTTTACCAGAAGACCACCCCGGTAGAGAACGTATTATAAAATACTTAAATCAATATGCCGAAGCTGTAACTAAAGTTCAAGACGAATCAGGCTTATGGTGGCAAGTTTTGGATCAAGGTGACCGTGAAGGCAATTACCTTGAAGCTACAGGAACGTCTATGTTCACTTATACTTTTGCCAAAGGTGTGCGTAAGGGATATTTACCTGAAAAATATTTGGACGTGGCTAAAAAAGCCTACCAAGCTTTATTAGACGACCTAATTACTGTTGAAGAAAACGGCGTGGTTAACCTAAATCAATGTTGCGCGGTTGCCGGATTGGGTGGAAACCCTTATAGAGATGGGTCTTTTGAATACTACATAGGAGAAACCATTAGATCAAATGACCCTAAAGGTACTGGGCCTTTTATAATGGCTAGCTTAGAGCTAAACAAATAAAATGCCCCAAAACAACTAATGTCAATGAGACTAAAATTATTAATACTTTCATTATTCTTCACCGCCATTCTATTTGCTCAAAACGAGAAACCTTATGTGTCAGACGTATGGGTAGCTGATAATGGTGATGGCACATACAACAATCCAATTATTTACTCCGATTATTCCGACCCCGACGTGGTTCGTGTTGGTGACGATTATTACATGACAGCTTCTAGCTTTAACGTCGCTCCAGGCTTACCTATCCTGCATTCAAAAGATATGGTAAATTGGAAACTGATAAACCATGCTCTGGAAACCCAAGTTCCCGAAGAGCACTTTAGCGTTCCACAACACGGTAATGGTGTTTGGGCACCGGCCATACGTTACCACAAAGGCGAAATTTACATTTATTGGGGAGACCCCGATTTTGGAATTTATATGGTAAAAACCAAAGACCCATATGGAAAATGGGATGAGCCTATTTTGGTTATGGAAGGCAAAGGCCTTATTGATCCATGTCCGCTTTGGAATGACAACGGTGATGCTTATTTGGTTCATGCCTATGCAGGAAGCCGTCGTGGTGTCAAAAGTTTACTTACAGTAAATAAAATGAATGCTGAAGGTACCAAAGTTATTGATAAGGGAGTCCATGTGTTTGATGGTCACGACAATCACGAAACCGTTGAAGGCTCTAAATTCTACAAACGAAATGGCTATTACTACATTTTTGCTCCAGCGGGTGGCGTAGCTACGGGATGGCAGCTTATTTTACGCTCTAAAAACGTTTATGGCCCTTATGAAGAAAAAGTAGTTTTAGAACAAGGAAGCACTGAAATTAATGGGCCTCACCAAGGCGCATGGGTAGATACACCAAATGGCGAATCTTGGTTTTACCACTTTCAGGATGTGGGTGCCATAGGTCGTATTGTCCACCTGCAACCTATGAGCTGGATAAACGATTGGCCAGTTATGGGCAAAGATTTTGACGGTAACGGTATCGGCGAACCCGTTAAATCGCATAAAAAACCAAACGTTGGCAAAACCTACCCTATTGAAACACCTTTGGAAACTGATAATTTCAACGAATTCAACATTGGGTTGCAATGGCAATGGCACGCCAATAACGATGTGGTTTGGCATGCTAAACTACCAGGTGAAGACCACTTGAGATTATTTTCAATTAAAGTACCAGAAGATGCACCAAACTTATGGATGGCGCCTAACTTATTGCTTCAAAAAGTACCTGCACCCGAGTTTACAGCTTCAACAAAAATCACTTTAATTCCTGAGGAGGCCAAAGAAGGTAAAACAGCAGGCTTGATTGTCATGGGGATGGATTATGCCACATTGAGTATTTCCCATAACGATGATGGTTATTTCCTAAAACAAACCGAAGCCATTAACGCCATTAAAGGCAATGAAGAACAAGTGAACGAAGAGGTAAAACTGAAATCGAACGCTGCTTATTTTAAAGTAGAAGTTTTGGCTCCCGATACTATGTGCCAATTTTATTATTCTGAAAATGGTAAGAAATTCAAAAGAATAGGCAAACCATTCAAAGCCAGGGAAGGAAAATGGATTGGCGCTAAAGTAGGCGTATTCTGTATAAGTACGCAAGAATCTAAACGTGGTGGTTATGCCGACGTCGATTATTTTAAAATTTCAAAATAATTCAATTCAATAATGAAAATTTCAATAACAAAATTAGGGTTAATGCTATTAACCCTTTTTTGTGCAAAAAACTTAAATGCACAACAAATAAACGAACAAACCATTTATGATGGCATAGCTTTTAATATGCCCAAAGTAAAAACAACAAACTTCCCTAATTACAGCGTAAGTATTTCCGATTTTGGCGCTGTATCCGGAGGTTTGGTTAAAAACACCGAAGCCTTCGCAAAGGCCATTAACGACGTAACAACAAAAGGCGGCGGCAAGGTAAACGTTCCAAGAGGTATATGGCTTTCAGGCCCCATTACTTTAAAAGACAACGTTAATTTACATTTAAACGACGGTGCATTAATTCTTTTTAGTGATGATTTTGATGACTATCCGTTGGTAAAAACCAGTTTTGAAGGTCTTAACACGGTAAGATGCGTGTCGCCTATTAATGCCAATGGTGCTGAAAACATTGCTATTACAGGAAATGGTATAATAGACGGAAATGGCGGTGCATGGCGTCCGGTAAAAAAATCGAAAATGACAGATGGCCAATGGAAACGTCTAATAAAATCAGGTGGAGTTGTTTCCACAAACGGGAAAATTTGGTTTCCATCAGAAAAATCAAAAAAAGGTTACGAAAGCACCACCAATTTTAACGTTCCCGATTTAATAAGCGACGAAGAACTGCAATCGGTAAAAGATTATTTGCGGCCAGTAATGGTTAGTATCGTCAATTCTAAACGCATTCTTTTAGATGGCCCAACCTTTCAAAACTCACCAGCTTGGAACATCCATCCCTTAATGAGTGAAGACCTCATCATTAGAAATCTTAATGTTAGAAATCCGTGGTACTCCCAAAACGGCGACGGACTTGATTTGGAATCCTGTAAAAATGTGTTGATTTACAACAATACCTTTGATGTTGGCGACGATGCCATTTGTTTTAAATCGGGTAAAAACGAAGATGGCCGAATACGCGGTATGCCTACCGAAAATGTCATTGTAAAAAATAATGTAGTGTATCACGGCCATGGTGGGTTTGTTATTGGCAGCGAAATGTCGGGTGGTGTTAAAAATGTTCATGTTTCAAACTGTACGTTTTTAGGCACCGATGTTGGGCTGCGTTTTAAAAGTACCCGCGGGCGTGGCGGTGTGGTTGAAAATATCTATATATCTGATATTGATATGGTAAACATTCCAACGGAGTCTATTCGTTTTAATATGTTTTATGGTGGTAATTCCCCTATTTTAGAAGACGATCAAGATGCAGAGGATGAAAAACGTGATGAAACCATGATGCCCGTAACTGAAGAAACACCTTCATTCCGAAATATTTTTATGAAAAACATTAAGGTATCAGATTCTGAAACGGCTATATTCTTTATGGGATTGCCCGAAATGAACCTCAAAAATGTATCACTTGAAAATTCAATTTTCCAGACCAAAAAAGGGATTACGGCTATCGATGCCGATGGTATTACACTTAAAAACGTAAAAGTTATCGCTTCGCAGGATTATGCCTTAACGGTTTACAATAGCAAAAATGTTTCGGTAAGTGGACTGTCATTTTCCGAAAGTGAATCACCTATAAAAGTTTTGGGTGAAAAAAGTGCCCATATCGAGTTTGATAAAAATGATTTTTCAAATTCAAAAGCACAGCTGAAACAAGGCAAAGGTGTTGACAAAAAGCGATAAAACTAAAGTAACATAAAATCATTACGTCATTACGAGCGTAGCGTGGCAATCTTTTTTTATTAAGAGTTCTCTTCGGTCATTCTTCCCTGGTAATGATGCATATATTTACTAATTACATATCATTCAAGATAAAACACAACCATGACAAAAACGGTATTCGTCTATTTAACTTTTCTATTTTCTTTGGCTACCTTAGCCCAAGAAAACATCTCATTATGGCCCAAAGGAAAAATGCCAAACACCAAAGGCTTGATGCTTGAACACATTGAAGAACGTGAACGTATTACACAAGTTTCAGAACCTAAAATGTTGGCGTTCTTTCCTCCAAAAGAAGAACAAAATGGCAGTAGTATTTTAATTTTACCGTCGGGTGGCTATCAAAAACTCACTTATAATTTAGGTGGTATTCAATTGGCTAAATGGTATAATACACAAGGTATTACCGCTTTTGTATTATTGTACCGTTTACCCAACTCACCCGATTTAATTATTAGTGAGCAAGGTCCCATTCAAGATGCGCAGCGTGCTATGAAGCTCATTCGGACTAATGCCCAAAAATGGAACCTAAATAAAGGCAAAGTAGGTGTTTTTGGTTCATCGGCAGGTGGCCATTTAGCTTCGACCATAGCAACACATTCCACTGACTTTTCAAATATTGAAAACGACACTATCAGCAAACAATCTTTTAAACCTAATTTTATGGTGTTGGTTTCGCCCGTTATCAGTTTTGGAAAATATACCCACGAGGGCAGCAAAAAAAACTTCCTTGGAGATTACCTTACTACAGAGAACATTCATTACTATTCCAACGAATTTCACGTTTCAAGACAAACGCCTCCAACCATTTTGTTCCATGCCCAAAACGACCATGCCGTAAACCCCATGAATAGTATCTTATTTTATCAAGCCATGTTAGAAAATAATGTTAAAGGGTCATTGCACATTTTCCCGAAAGGCGGACATAGCATTGGTATTTATAACGCATCAAACCTTACAGAACTATGGAAAACCATTTCAACAAAATGGCTTAAAGAGATAGAAGTTATACCTTAAAACTTAGAACTAACCAGGTAATAACTAAAACATGAATCGCACTAATTTTATCTTAAAATTTTTTTTAGTACTCACCCTTATCGTTTGTTCGCTTTCGTGCAAAAATGAAAATACCGAAAGTCAAGCAGTATCAAACAATATAATGTGGTACAACAAAGCCGCCAATAATTGGAATGAAGCCTTACCTATAGGAAACGGTCGAATTGGTGGTATGCTCTTTGGTGGAGTTGAACACGACAAAATTCAACTTAACGAAGAAACCGTTTGGGCAGGCGAACCTGGAAATAATGTACCAAAGGACTATTATAAACAGATTGAAGAGATAAGAAATTTGCTGTTCAACGGCAAATACAAAGAAGCCCAAGACATGGCTAATGCCGTGTTTCCTAGAGGTGCCGAGGAAGGCAATAATTACGGAATGCCTTACCAAACTGTTGGCAACTTGAATTTAAATTTCCCAAACCATCAAAATAGCACTCATTACAAAAGAACATTAGATATAGGAAATGCAATTTCTACAGTATCTTATACCCATAACGGCATTGATTATAAAAGAGAGTATTTTGTTTCCTATCCAGAACAAGTCATGGTTGTTCACCTTACAGCCAACAAGCCTAAAAGTATAAGTTTTAATATGTCTATGGACAGCCCTCAAATTGACCATAATATTTCGTACAATAATGGACTTATTACGCTAGCAGGCACCACCGGAAATGTAGATAATAAAGAAGGAAAAATAAAATTCACCACCTTGGTTGCGCCTAAATTTGTTGGCGGTGAATTGGTAAAAAACGACGAAAATATTGAAATAAAAAACGCTGATGAAGTTACCGTATTTGTAAGCATCGGAACGAACTTTAAAAATTATAAAGATTTAAGTGATTCTGCTGAAAATATTGCAGAAAATCATTTAAAAGTGAGTCAAACAAAACCTTTTGATGCACTAAAAAAGGCCCATGTTGAAGATTACCAAAAGCTTTTTAACCGCGTATCTCTTGAATTGACCAAAAATACCAACGATTCTATACCAACAAACAAAAGATTAGAAAATTTTGCCACTAACGAAGACTTATCGTTGGTATCATTATATTTCCAATTTGGAAGGTATCTATTGATTTCCAGTTCCAGGCCCGGGGGGCAACCTGCCAATCTTCAAGGTATTTGGAACAACCATTTATCTCCGCCTTGGGACAGCAAATACACGGTAAATATCAATACCGAAATGAACTATTGGCCGGCCGAAATAACTAATTTATCGGAATTACACCAACCTTTATTTTCCATGCTGGAAGATTTATCGGTAACCGGTCAAGAAAGTGCACAAAAAATGTATCATGCCCGCGGTTGGAATATTCACCACAACACAGATATTTGGCGAATTTCAGGAATTGTAGATGGTGGATTTTATGGCTTTTGGCCTATGGGAGGCGCATGGTTGAGCCAACATATATGGCAGCACTATCTGTTTACAGGAAATACGGAATTCTTAAAAAAGTACTATCCTATTTTAAAAGGCAAAGCCCAGTTTTATGTTGATGTTTTACAGGAAGAACCCGAAAATAATTGGCTGGTTGTTGCTCCATCTATATCGCCCGAAAACAAGTACTTAAATGGTGTTGGTGTTACTTATGGAACAACCATGGACAATCAGTTGGTATTTGATGTGTTCAGTAATGTTATCAATGCTTCAAAAGTTTTGGGTATCGATACCGAATTTGCCGATTCCATTGCGGTTATGAAAAAACGTTTGCCTCCTATGCAAATTGGTCAACACAACCAATTACAGGAATGGATAAAAGATTGGGACAGCCCTAACGATAAACATAGGCACATTTCTCATTTATACGGTTTACATCCATCAGCTCAAATTTCACCATTTAAAAATCCAGAATTATTTAAAGCTGCCGAACAAACCTTAAAATACCGAGGAGACAAATCTACGGGTTGGTCTATGGGTTGGAAGGTGAATTTTTGGGCGCGCTTATTAAACGGAAACCGAGCATACGATTTAATAAAAACCCAATTAACATTGGTACACGATGGCACAACTGATGGCGGAACTTATCCCAATTTATTGGACGCCCATCCCCCATTTCAAATTGATGGCAACTTTGGTTGTACGGCTGGCATTGCAGAAATGTTAATCCAATCGCACGACGAAGCACTCCACCTTTTGCCTGCCCTACCCGATAGTTGGCACGATGGCGATATTGAGGGGTTAAAAGCAAGAGGTGGTTTTGAAGTGGATCTGCATTGGAAAAATAACCATTTGAATTCGGTTAAAATAGTATCTGAATTGGGCGGAAACCTTAGACTAAGAACTACTGAAACTTTGGTTGACGCCAACGGAAACGAATTGACCAAAGCAAAAGGCAAAAACACAAATATCTTTTACCAAACACCAGAAATTAAAACACCTCTTATTTCTGAAAAAGCTGAAAAACGTATTTTAGAGCTTCCTGAATATAAACTTTATGATATCCAGACCGAAAAAGGAAAGACTTATCAATTTCATGTAAAACGTTAAAAATGAATTTTAAAATTTCAACTTATTTCCTAGCAATTTTATTTGTACTAAATTTTTCCTCCTGCAACTCCAACAAACAACAAGACATTGCGAAAGAAAAAGAAGATGAATCTAAAATCACCACCATTTATTTGATAGGAGACTCCACTATGGCCGATTATACCGGCGATTACGACAAAGGTAAAGACTATATGAAAACCCGATACCCCGTTACGGGCTGGGGGCAAGTGTTTCAACCCTTTCTGGTTTCCGATAGCTTAAGTCAAGTTTCAAACCTTATCAGAACTGATAGCGCTTTGGTCGATGACCGTGCCCGTGGCGGACGAAGCACTCGTACTTTTTTTCAGGAAGGAAGATGGCGCGCCGTTTATGAAAACTTGAGAAAAAACGACATTGTTATCATGCAGTTCGGGCATAACGATGCTGCCGAAAATAAGACCGAACGTTACGTAAATATTGAAGGCTACAAAGAATTTTTAAGGCTATTCGTTTCGCAAACCAGACAAAAAGGAGCGGTCCCTATTATTTTAACGCCTGTGGCAAGAAATTATCCTTGGAAAGACGGCAAACTTGAAGATGTTCATGGCGCATACGACCTAGCTCCAAAAGATGTAGCTGAAGAAATGGATGTGTATTTAATCGATTTAAACTTAAAGTCGCGCGAATTCTTCACCATAAAAGGAAAAGATTTTGTTTCTGAAAATTATTTTATGAACCTCCCTGCTGGCAAATATGAAGCCTACCCAGATGGTGCAGACGATAATACACACTTTCAAACCAAAGGCGGCATAGAAGTTGCACGATTGGTGTTTGAAGGACTAAAGGAAATAAATTCAACCGTAAAAAAATAACATATGAAATCGCTTTTTCCTCTTTTTACCATTTTTCTAATTATAGCGTCAACTTCAACATACGCCCAAAAAAAAGAAGATTACAAAGAATATACGATTGAAAACACATATAAAAAACTAAGAAAGCATTTCCCCAACGTTTCGCCCATTAAGCCGTTGGTTTCTAACGATATTAAATACAAAAAAGACGTTACCTACAAAAAAACGGAAACCAGTAAATTAAAATTGGATGTCTACTTTCCAAAAAACAATCGCAAAAAAACCTTTCCAGCTGTTTTACTTATTCATGGTGGTGGTTGGCTTACAGGCAGTAAAGAAAACGAACGTGTTATGGCACAACACTTGGCCTTAAATGGCTATGTGGGGGTTTCTGTAGCCTACAGATTAGGTTTTGAAGCCACCTACCCTGCTGGAGTAAACGATTTAAAAGACGCCATTATTTGGTTAAAAAAACATGCTAAAAAATACCACATAAACCCTAGTAAAGTGGCTGTTTTAGGTGCTTCTGCTGGAGCTCAATTGGCAACTCTAGTTGGTGTAACACCAAACTCGTCCCTATATCATATTGATAAAACTATTTCGAATGAAGTTCAGGCCATTGTTAATATAGATGGCATTGTATCGTTCATTCATCCTGAAGCGGCCGCCGAATCGAAACCTGGAAAAGCGTCTATGGCCGGTATTTGGCTAGGTGGAGAAAAAGAAGAAAATTTCGAAAAATGGAAAGAAGCTTCACCTTTGGAATATGTTGGTAAAAATACACCCCCGACGATTTTTATCAATAGCTCTCATGAAAGATTTCATGCAGGGCGCGATGATATGATAAGTATTTTAAGCCAACATAATATTTATAACGAAGTCCACACAATTCCCGAGAGTCCGCACTCCTTCTGGCTTATGCACCCTTGGTTTGAAACTACGCTAAACTACACAGTAAACTTCCTAAATAAAGTTTTAAAAAATTAATAATGACAATATGCCCGTGAGCTTACTGGCGAACAAGTAAGGTGGGAGGATTTAAAGCGTTTTGGAAAGCTTAGCAACGCTTACCTAAACGAAACCAATCCAGATATTACAGGCTTTGTTGACAGAAAGCACACCGTAAGGCCAATTCCTCAAGCATTTTTAGACGCTATAGGAAATGCCAACGAATTTGGCACTAACGGGTATTAAAATTTAGTATTTAGTTTAGTTAGTTTTAGTTTTTGAAATATTACCCATGTTCCTGTTAAAAGTAGGATACATGCGGTAATATTTCATTTTTACCTCTATTCTAAATTAGGAATTTAAGGAAATAGTTTATTCATTTACAAAAACTAAACTACTTAAGATATGAAAACTAAATTTTTAAAAAGTATTTTATTCCTATTGTTATCCTCCTGTTTTTTAATGGCACAAGAACAAATAACAAACATTTATTTAGTTGGCGATTCAACCATGTGTTTATATGATGATAGCCGATTTCCACAAGCTGGTTGGGGCATGCCGTTCGTTCATTTTTTTGATGAATCTGTTGCCATTGAAAACCATGCAAAAGGCGGAAGAAGTTCCCGGTCATTTATTGAAGAAAATCGTTGGCATCCTATTGTCGATTCTTTAAAAACCGGTGACTATGTTTTAATTCAATTTGGACACAACGACGCGCATAACTCCAAAGACCACCCCGATAGAAAAACCACTCCCGAGGAGTACAAAACATATATGGCCAAATACATTAATGAAACCCGGGCTAAAAAGGCCCAACCTATTATTATAAGTCCTGTTACCCGATGGAACTTTGATGAAAAAGGTAAAGCCATAGAATGCCACGCACCCTACCTCAAAGCGCTAAAAGAAGTAGCAAAAGCATACCAAGTGCCCTTTATTGACCTTGATACAAAAAGTCGTGAACTTCTCAATAAAATGGGAAAAGCATGTTCTAGATATTTGTATATGTATTTTGAACAGGGTGAGTATTTTAAATTCCCCGATGGTTATCCTGATAACACACATTTTACCGAATTCGGTGCCCGAAAAATGGCCGAAATTGTGATTAAAGAAATTAAAAGTCAAGGTTTAGAACTTGCAGAACATATTATAAAACCATATAGGAGAAAGAATTAGATTTCTTAATGAAACCTTTCAAACAAAAACATCAAAACCATAGCAGTAAGGTCTTTATTTTCTATGGACCTCAGAAAAGCGTAAGAACGCTTCATTTGGGTTTTTACAGTATTAATTGAAATATCATAGCGCTCTGCTATCTGCGCATAACTTAAACCGTCAACAACATGCGAGATAAATATTTTACGCCTGCTTTCGGGTATTCGATTAACTAGTTCACGAATTTTAGCCTCTTTGTTGCCACCTTTTTCAAAAAAAATCGGTTCAACAAATTCTTCAGAAGGCACCGTCGCTGTTTCGGCTAATTCCATTTTTTTATGCTTTTCAACATATTGAAGACTTAAATTTTTTACCGCTCGTGTAGCATAAGCGTTAAACGATACATTAATTTTTGTCTGATCGTCCTTGCTCCATAAATAAATAAAAAAATCCTGCACCACATCTTCGGCTACAGCTCTATTCTTGGTAATTTGAAAGGCTACCAAACACAGAAACTGAAAATGCGCTTTGTATAATTTTTCAAATGCTTTTATGTCGTTTTGAAAGGTCATTTTTTCATAAAAATCAATACGCTAAATTGATAAAAAGGCAGGGCTAAGGTTGCCAAATATATAAATTTTTCATGGCGATGATAAAAAAATCAAAATTTTTGTCACCCTAAATTAATATTTACATAACATAAATGTAACACGTCTTATTATGCATACGAACGAAAACATTATAAATATTCTTCGGGAAATAGCAAAAACCAAAACTATTAAGCCCGAAAGCTTAAAACATTTATCCCCTGAAGCGCAAGAGTTAATACGTAATTTGCACGAAGACAATTTGGTTCAGGAAGCTCTGGAATTTTCAGAATCTCTCAACGTCAACGAAAACTGGGACAAGCTAAAATTGACTTTAACAGAAAAAGAAACTACCGTTACCCCATTATGGCAAAAAGCTTTTAAATACGCGGCTATTTTGGTGGTTTTATTGGGGCTTTTGTTTGTATTTAAACAACAATTCGCCCCAAATGAAAGTCCTACACAAGTGGCCACCGACGCCATTGAACTGCTTTTAGAAGACGGAAGCGTTAAAACACTTGACAGCAATGGCAACTATAAAATTGCAGATGCCCAAGGAAAAGTTATTGTTAATCAAAAAGACGATGTATTAAATTATAACAGCACCTCTGAGTCTCAAAAACTGGTTTACAACCAATTAAAAGTGCCTTATGGCAAAACATTCAACATTGTGTTGTCTGACGGTACAAAAGTTTATTTAAACTCTGGCACAAGCCTAAAATATCCCGTTCACTTTATAAATGGTAAAAACAGGGAGGTTTTTCTTGATGGTGAGGCGTATTTTGAAGTTTCAAAAGACAAAAACCATCCCTTTATAGTTAACGCTAACAATATGAACATAAAAGTTTTGGGCACACAATTTAACGTTTCGTCTTATAGCGATGAAGACGAGACAAATACCGTTTTAGTTGAAGGTTCTGTTAGTTTAACCAATGAAAATTCAAACGCCCCTACCCTGCTTAAGCCAGGTTTTAAAGGTTATATCAATAAAAACAATCCCACTAGTATAGAAATTGAAGAAGTAGACACCAAAATTTACACCGAGTGGATGAACGGCGACGTTATCTTTAGGAATTCAATATTTAAAGACATGGTGAAAAAGCTGGCTAGAAACTATAACGTAACCATTGAAAACCATTATGAATCGCTTAACCAAAAACGGTTCAACGCCAGTTTCAACAGGAAGATTGAAAGCATTGATGATATTATGGTTGCCATAAGTGAAATATATCCATTTACTTATTCAAAAACAGAAAATAAAATAATTATAAACCCGTAAAATTTTAATGCCAATGAAATAAAGTGAATATGCAGCATTAATCACTTAAAAAAAAGAAAATCGGAAAATAGTACCAGTATTTCCCGATTTATTGAGTGTATTAAACGATCCAACAAACGTTAACCATTTAAACTAAACAAAATTATGAAAAAACTAATTAAGGTAAGCAGGAAACTTACGTGCTTTCCGAAAATGGACTTAAAAATGAAACTCACCACTATTTTACTAATAGTTTCGTTGTTGAAAGTACAGGCCAACACCTATTCTCAAAATACAAAACTAACACTAAATGCTAAAGACTCCACGGTCGGTCAGGTATTCAACCAAATTGAATCGATGTCCGAATTTCGGTTTCTTTACGAAAGCCAGCAAATAGACTTAAACCGAAAGGTTACGGTTCAGGTAGAAAATAAAAAAATAACAGATGTACTGTCTTTGCTATTTAAGGACACCAATGTTGTTTATAAAACGAACGACCGTCAAATAATCTTGACTTTAAAAAGCGGGAAAGATGACAAACCCATAAATGCAAACACTCAGGGCGCCATACAAGATATTCAGGTAAACGGTAATGTAACCGACGAAACAGGGATGCCTTTGCCGGGCGTAAACATTTTGGAAAAAGACACATCCAACGGAACACAAACCGATTTTGATGGTAATTATGCAATCACCGTTAGCGGAAACAATAGTGTACTTGTGTTCTCATATATAGGTTTTGCGACACAAGAAATTATTATAAATAACCAAAGCACCATAAATATTGTTCTAAAAGAAGATTTATCAGAACTAGATGAAGTTGTAGTGGTTGGGTACGGTGCCATCAAAAAAAGTGATGTTACAGGATCTGTGGTTTCACTCGACAGCGAACAAATAAACAAAGTAGGCGCAACAAGCCCTATGCAAGCTTTACAGGCTAATGCTGCTGGGGTAAATATATCCCAAAGAACAGGTTCTGTAGGTGCCGGGTTTGATATTCAAATTCGTGGCACCAATTCTTTTTCAGAACAACAGCCTCTGTATGTTGTGGATGGTATCTTTACCGAAAATATTGATTTTTTAAACCCTCAGGATATTGAGAGAATCGACATTCTAAAGGATGCTTCATCTACAGCTATTTACGGATCAAGAGGTTCTAATGGGGTTGTAATAGTCACCACGAAATCTGGAGAAGGTGCAACAAACCGAAAACCTTCCATTTCATACTCTGGTTTCGTGGGAATTCGAGAAATAGTCAATATGCCTGATTTTCTAAACAGTTATGACGAGAGCGTTCTATGGAACAGAGACCGACAAGTAACCCGTGACCTGGTATTGGGCAACCCAATAGTAGACTCTCCAACTTATGGATTTCCCGATGTTATTTTAGAAGATGGCACCAATTACTGGGAAGAAAATCTTTCCAACAGAAATGGTACCGATTGGTTAGATGAGTTCTTAAAATCTAGCATACAACAAAACCATTTTATTTCAGCTAATGGCGGTAATGAAAACGTTGGCTACGTAGTAGGATTTGGATATCAAGGTGACGACGGAAATACCAAAGGACAATACTACAAGAAATATAACTTCAAGGCAAGTGTAGATGCGAGAGTAAGTGATCAATTTTCAATTGGCGCTAATATTAACTTGGCCTTTTCAGAACAAGAATTGGTTTCTAGACAAGACTACTTACAACAAATATTTAGAATGCCTTCATACGCGCCTTCACATAATGCTGATGGATCCATAATTCAACAACCTATGCAAGGAATCTCTGGTAATGTTAGCCCATTTACATTTGAAAACGGCAACTCTGAGTGGAATGTAGAGCAATATAATATTATATCTAATTTCTACCTTAAATTCAATCCCATCAAAGAATTAAGCTTTAAATCTACGTTTTCCCCAAATGCGAGAATACAAAGAGATGGCGAATATAAAGATCGATTTGCCACTAGATCAATATCTGTTGCTAGGTATTGGACCAATAATAGGCTTTCGTATGTTTGGGACAACCAAGTTAATTTTACAAAAGAATTTGGAAACCATAACATTTCTTACGACTTCATACAATCGGCGGCCTTTGATAGATTAGAACGTTCCTTCTCATATGGTAGAGACGTTCCCTTTAAGTCATCATTTTACAACGTGCAAAGTGCCCCACGTCGAGATGCAGAATCTGGGTTTATTAAAAGTACATTGCTATCGTTTACAAATCGTGTAAACTATAGTTTTAAGGACAAATATCTCTTTACAGGTACCTTTAGATGGGATGGCGCCTCACGTCTTGCCCAAGGAAATAAATGGGCTACTTTCCCTTCGGCAGCCGTAGCTTGGAAAATGGACAAGGAAGATTTCTTAACAAATGTTCCTGAAATTAACAGCTTAAAACTTAGGCTAAGTTATGGTTATACTGGTGGTTTAGGTCCAATTAACCCTTATGTGACACAAAACTCCTTGAATAGACAAAAGTATTACGATTGGGACGGGTCAACAGCTAATGGATTTGTTCCAAGTGACTTGTCAAACAAATCATTAACATGGGAACGTACTAGGGAGTGGAATTTTGGTGCAGATTTCGGCCTATTTAACAATAGAGTTTCTGGAGAAATCAACCTATACGACAGACTTTCTGACGGAACCATATTAAGTCGAAAATTAGCCATACCTAGTGGATGGGCATCAACCTTCGATAATATTGCTTCCATAAGCAATAAAGGTATAGAACTTCAATTAAAAACTGTAAACATAGACAATGGCGATTTTAAATGGGAAACTAACTTTATCTTTTCAAAGAACAACAACAAAATTGTTGATTTATACGGAAAAAAAGAAGATGATGTGCCCAATAGATGGTTTATTGGTCAACCTGTAGACGTTATTTATGCTATGGTATTTGATGGTGTTTGGCAACGCGATGAATTAGCGCCTGAAGATTTACAAACCATGGAAGGAACGGCTAAGGTAAAAGATTTAAATGGAGATGGAAGTATTGACATTGAAAATGACATGAAAATTTTGGGATCGCCTGCACCTGATTGGATAGGAACATTTTCAACAACCTTTACCTATAAAAACTGGGATCTTTATGCCTCTGTATACACAAAACAAGGCTCTCTTGTTTACAGCCCGTTTCATCAAGAATTTACAGATTTCAACAGTAAGGTTATATTAGATGTACCTTATTACGTTAGAGAAAACTCGATAACAAGATCTAGATTCTCAAATACCTACCCACAACCAGCCTATCAAGGCCAATACTGGGGAGAAGATGCCGGAAATTATGGTTATCCAGGTTTTAATAAAGATGCGTCTTTTGTTCGTGTTCAAAATATAACCTTAGGCTATAATTTTGATACTAACTTCTTGAGTAAAGCTGGCATATCTGGTTTACGTTTATATGTAAACGCTTTAAACCCTTTTACGTTCACAAAATATGATGGATTTGACCCTGAGTGGGCAGGTGCTAGTATGGCTTGGAATGCTGATGCTAATAATACTGGGTATTCTATTTATCAATTAGGTGTTAATGTTAAATTTTAAGATTATGAAGAATTTAAAAACAAAAATATATGTAATCCTTTTAGGATTGTCAATCATAAGTTGTTCAGATTATTTAGAGGAAGAAAATCTGGGCAATACAACAGCAGAAAACTATTATGGTACAATAGAAGGCTACGAGGGGCTCGTTAATGCGTCATATGCGACATTACGCGATGTATATGCACCAACGCCCTACATTTTTTGTGCTGGAACCGATTTGTTCTTTGCTGCACACCAAGAAGTGCCGTTAGGATTAGCTGCTTATAAAACGTTAACCCCTGGCAACAGTGATGTTGAAACGTTGTTTAGTAGTCTTTATCAAAGTATTCAAATCACTAATATGGCTTTACATTATTCTGATAAGACTGAAGACTTTTCAGAATTAAATACCAGAATTGCAGAGTTAAAAGCCATAAGAGCCTATTATTACTTTTTATTGGTTCAAAATTTTGGAGACTCATCTATTGTTACAGACTTAACAACAGAACCCATAACCCATTTTGATAGAAATCCAGCGAGTGAAGTCTATCAATTCATTATAGACGAGCTAACCAGTGCCATTAGTACACTACCCAATACACAAGCAGAATTTGGTAGGGTTACAAAACGGGCAGCTCAACACATATTAGCCAAAGCTTATTTAACACGAGGATATGAAGATTACGGTGATGGTTCTGATTTTGCTACCGCAGCATCACTAGCGGATGAGGCCATAGGAGGACAAGGCCTAAATTTACCGTTTGCAGACCTATTCCAATATCAAAATGATAACAACGAAGAAATCTTATGGTCTATTCAATATAGCCAGTCCTTATCTGGAGAAGTCTCCCATAATTGGGATTACCCATGGGGTCCTTTGGTTACTGGTAGCAACGATGGTGTAAACAAAAAAAATACATTACACCCAACTGAATATTTATTCACTTTATTTGATGATAACGATACACGTTTTGAGGGCACCTTTTTAAATGTAAAGACCACACCTTATTCTGGATGGAGACTAGACCCAAGCAATACCCCTGTCCAATATTATTATCCCAGAACGGACGAACAAATTACAAATGTTGATGCCTGGAGGGCAGAAGACCCAGACAATAGAACTGATACGACTATTTCTCCTATTGACCCACATTGGTGGGACGGGTTAAACCAAACCGATTACCCAGCAATCAGAAAATTTGACAGAGTACAATTACCTTCTATTCAGTACACGCATGATTTGTATTTAGCAAGATTGGGAGAAACCTATCTGATTGCAGCCGAGGCTTATTTACAATCAAATAACCCTGGTAATGCTTTGGCACGTGTTAACACAGTTCGTCAAAGGGCTGGCGCAGATCTTGTTGGAACTGTTGACCTTGATTTCATTTTAGATGAAAGAGCTCGAGAACTTGCTGGTGAAGGCTTCCGTTGGTTAGACTTAAAACGCACAGGAAAACTTATGGAATACACCAAAGTTAGGAATCCTGATATAAAAACGCTTTCTGATACTGGTACCGATCCATTTTTAGGTACTGATGGAAATTTAAAGATATTAAGACCTATTCCACTTTCAGCTATTTCGTTGGATAGTGGTGATTACCCGCAAAACCCGGGTTACTAAAATTTAGTATTTAGTTTAGTTAGTTTTAGTTTCTGAAATATTACCCATGTTCCTTTAGAAATAGAGGATACATGCGGTAATATTTCTATTTATATTGATATCTTGTAACAGTTTAAATTATTCTATTTTATGAACATTCAGTTACACAAAATCAGTACCCTCACATTTTCCACATTACTTTGCTTTCATCTTAATTCTCAAAATCCTAAAAAAGAAATTCCCCGAGACAGTTCTTACAATATTATGGGGCAATTCAAAAAATACGTTAAGTACTATCCAGAAATAACACCTGGTAAAGACTCGGTTCCAGAAAATGTTGTTGCCTATAGAGATGTGGTTTATACTATGTTAAAAGACACTCCTTATGGCGATAGAGACTTACATATAGATATTTTTTCACCTAAAAAATCTGGCCAATACCCAGCTTTAATTATGGTTCATGGCGGTGCGTGGCTTACCGGCGATAAGTCGATGCAAGTTCCTATGGCACAACAATTAGCTACTAGAGGTTATGTTACCATTTGTGTAGAATACCAACTTACCCTAGAAGCCAAATATCCTGCAGCCGTTTACAATATAAAAAGTGCCATCCGGTGGATGCGCGCCAACGCCCAGAAATATAATATTGACCCGAATAAAATAGCCATATCTGGCAGCTCAGCTGGCGGACAATTGGCTATGTTGGTTGGACTGACAAATGGCGTTGAAAATAAGGAAGGTAACCATGGAAATCCAGATTTTTCAAGTGATGTAAATGCCATAATAGACTTAGATGGCGTTATTAATTTTATGGCTCCCAAATCGCTCAACCTAACACGCAGACCCAATTCACCAGACGTTAAGTGGCTAGGCGGCACATTTGAAGAGAACCCAAAAAATTGGAAAGACGCTTCAAGTATTTACTGGGCCAATGAAAATTCCGTACCTATCCTGTTTATTAACAGTAATTACCCAAGATTTCATGCTGGGCAAGACGAACTTATTGCTATGATGACTGATTGGGGCATTTATACAGAGGTAAAAAAAATGGGTTTGAATGCGCATTCCTTTTGGTTGTTTGAACCATGGATAGAAACTACGGTTAGTTACATGGATGCTTTTCTAAAAAAAGTTTTAAAGTAAAATATAAATCATCAAAAATCAAATGAACAAATTATTGAAAATCGCCTTAATACTTTCGGTGATATGTACGTCTCAAATTTTAAGTTCACAAACATCCAATCCAGATAAATACAAATACGATTTTGTAGTCGCCAAAGATGGCAGTGGGGATTACAAATACATTCAGGACGCCATAGATGCCACGCGCGTATTTCCTTTAAAACCTATCACGCTTTTTATAAAAAAAGGCGTTTATACTGAAAAAGTGGAATTACCCCGATACAACGTTGATGTGACTTTTATTGGCGAAAGTGTAGACAAAACCATCATAACATATAACGATTACGCTGGACGCGGAAAACATATTGGCACCTTTAATTCGTATACCGTTAAAATTTCAGGGAACCGTTTTAAAGCTGAAAATATCACCTTTGAAAACTCGGCTGGTTCTATGGGTCAAGCAGTTGCCCTGCATGTTGATGGTGACAAAGCTATTTTTAAGAACTGTAAATTTATAGGGCACCAAGACACTATATATAATGGCGGTGAATTTTCTCGACAACTTTTTGAAGATTGTTATATTGAAGGAACAACCGACTTCATTTTTGGTCCTGCAACAGCCGTTTTTAAAAATTGCACCATTCACTGTAAAAGGAATTCGTATATAACTGCTCCCAACACGCCAAAACACAAAGCGTTTGGTTTTGTGTTTTTAGATTGTAAAATCACCACAGCTAGCGACGTAACCAAATTGTATCTGGGTAGGCCTTGGCGCTACTACGCAAAATCTGTTTTCATAAATTGCGAAATGCCTCAGGCCATACGGCCAGAAGGCTGGCATAATTGGGGCAACCCTGAAAATGAGAAGACCGCTTTTTTTGCTGAGTATAATTGCTATGGAGAAGGATACTCTACCGAAAACCGTGTGAGTTGGTCGCATCAATTATCTGATAAAGAAGCAAACAAGTATAACCTCAAAACTATTTTTGATACCTGTGCAACCCTTGGAAAATATAAAAATAATTATAGTCATAAAAAAAGGTCGCCTAAACAGCGACCTTTTTCATGACTAACTCAAGTAAAACTTAAATACCATGCTTGCTTTTCCAAGCATTATGATCCGCATTTAAATTTTTTGCCCAACTACCATACCAAGCATAACCATTTCTTCTTTCATGTGATATCTCTGCAATGGTCTTTTTTGGTATACCATCTCTACTACAGAAAAATGGTTCATTAGCTCCAAACGAATCAAAATATGAACTATATGAATAACCGGTATAATCATCTAAACTGTAAAACCTAGCCCACATCACATTACCTGGTGATTCTACCAAAATTTTATCATATCCGTTTTCATACTCATCTCCAGTAACATCCTTTAAAGCATACCCAACAATTTTCACCGATTCAAACCAAGCTACAGCACTGTTAACGGCATCAATCACTTCCGATGATGGATTTTCTAAAGTCATTAATAATCTAACTACACCTACTGACTCGGAACCGCTATTGGAAGCTAACTCGTATGATCTTGCCATCCTCGGGGCCAGAGTAACTTCATCGTGCTGTGCACACCAAGCTGCTTTTGTTCCGTTGATTGTAACTTGAGTATCCAAAATAACTTGAATACCTTGATCAAAAGCTGTTTGAGCTTTGGCTACATAGCTTTCGTCAAGTAGTTCCAAATTATTTTGTTTTAAGAAAATATCACGCATTAAGTTCATAACATTAACCATAGCGTTATCATTATAGGTTATTCTTGAACGATATCCACTTGTATCTGGATAATATTGAGGCCAACCGCCATTATCATACTGTGCTTCAAAAAGGTAATCAACACCTCTAATGGCAGCATCCAAATATTCCTGGTTACCAGATGCTTGGTAGGCGCTTAATAAAATTCTAATTTCTCCTATAGTATGGTTATTATCAATAGTTGTGTCTATCGCATCTTTTTTTGCTGCCTCTTGTAAATCTGCAGAAGTTTGAGTTCTGTCATATCCAGAAAAATCGTTATGATATTTTGACCAACCACCGTTGTTTCGTTGAAATAACAATACGTTTTCGGCTTTTGGTATTGTTATTGAAATTCCAGAGATTTCTATATTGATTTCTCCTTTAACATTACTACCATCAATTGAGGTAGCAGTTACTTTAACCGTTCCATTTTTCTTAGGGTTGACCAACCCTTCACTAGTTATGCTAGCAACAGTCTCATCTGAAACCGACCAAACCACAACTTTGTTGGTGGCATCTGTTGGCAGTACTTCGGCTGAGAGCTGTAATGGTTGTCCATCGGTAATTTCGGTACCACCAGTTATCGATATACTTTCAACAAGCACAACAGGACCAGATAAGCCAGAAATGTTTACTGTCTTTTCATCACTTACACCAGAACCATCGTTAGCTTCTGCAATTACTTGAACGGTGCCATTATCGAGAGGTGTTAATATGCCAGTATTAGATATGGTAGCAATAGTTTCATTTGAAACACTCCATGTAACCGTTCTATCAGTTGCATTGCTTGGTAACACTGCTACAGTAAATTGTTTTGCTAAACCGTTAGTTATGTCACTACCGTTAATTACAATAGTAGATACCTTTACATCTTTTGTTTCATCTACGGCATCACTGTCACTGCTGCATGAGCCCAAAACCAATAACCCTAAAGTGAGGATTAAAAGTCCTTTTAATTTTTTCATAAAAATCTTTATTTAGTTTAGTATTCTTCACTGCATTGTTGAAATGCAATCGATTACACAATATTAATGAATTATATTTTTGAATAAAACTAATTAATGTTAAATTTTTAATATTGTCGTTTCAAAACACTTTTTGGGGTTGTATAACACTGTGTGATTTTTGAAAACAATCTTATACGTCCTGTTTAGGTAACAAAATTAATATACTTTTTGTGGTTATTTAAATTAAAATACTATATTTATGTAATCGATTACTTAACAGAAGTAACAAGTTCCAATCATGAACATAATTTGTTTTGTTTTTTAAACGTACATTAGCATCATTATTTAATAGTATATGAGTAAAAAAACCACCATTTATGATATTGCAAAAAAGCTCAATATCACCGCTGCAACGGTCTCTAGGGCATTAAACAACAATCCTAAAATAAGTGAAACTACCAGGGAACTTGTATTAAAAACAGCCGCAAAAATGAATTATGAGCAAAATAGGCTAGCTCAGGCATTAAAAAGTGGCAAAAGTTATAATGTTGGTGTTGTTGTTCCTCGTATTGACTCTAATTTTTTCGCTTCTGTTATTCGAGGTATCGAAGAAGAGCTTCACCCAGAAGGCTATCATGTTATTATCTGTCAAACCCACGACCAAAAAAGTCTTGAACTTGCCAATATCAATTCATTGTTAAATGCTCAAGTAGATGGTGTACTAATGTCTATCTCTAATGCTAACGATGCTAACGATGCTGATGATGCCATAAAAGCTAAAGACATCAATGCTGAGGAAAATAGTGTTTTTGAAAACTTGATTAAAAAAAACGTACCCCTCATATTTTTTGATAGAAAAAAAGATATTAAAGGGGTGAGCTCTATAGTTATAAACGATTTCAAAGGTGCTTATGATGCTACACAGCACTTGATAGATCAAGGCAAAAGACGGATTGCTCACCTATCGAATAATAGGGATATGGAAATTTTTAAAAACCGATACCTTGGCTATAAGCAGGCTATAATTGATAATGGTTTGGAGTTTGACGAAAATTTGGTGATTGAATGTTACAGTAAAGTACCTGATGGACAAAAAGTAACCCAAAAACTTTTGGCTATGAAAAACCCTCCAGATGCCATTTTTTCTGTCAGTGATTTTTCTGCACTCGGTGCTATACAAGAAATAATTGAACAAGGATTGAAAATACCCGAAGATATCAGCGTAGTAGGGTTTAGTAATGAACCTTTTACAAAATTCATGGAACTTTCTATAACTTCAGTTGATCAATCTCCCACAGAAATGGGAAGAATAGCTGCTAAAGTGTTTTTAGAAGAAGTGAACAACGGCAACAAAGTAAAGTCTGTAAAACACGTTGTTTTGAGTCCTGAATTGATGGTTCGTAAATCTTCACTCATAAATACAACGGCAGAGATTAGTTAATCTTTTTAAGATATAAAATGAATAAAAAAGCCAAGATTTAAAAATCTTGGCTTTTTTATTTTTATAGCGAAACACCGCGTCTCCACGGAATAAAATCGTTTTGATTTAACAGTTTTGCTTTTGTTTGTATACGTCCACTTGCTACTTCAATAATAAAGTCTAACATTTGTTCTGCCATCTCTTCAATTGTTTTTTCTCCTCTAATTACCGCTCCGGTTTCAATATCTATAATATCAGACATTTTCTCCTTTAACTCGGTATTTGAAGACACCTTTATTATAGGTGCAATTGGATTTCCTGTTGGCGTTCCCAAACCAGTTGTAAACAATACCACATTAGCTCCAGAGCCAACCAAACCTGTTGTACTTTCTACATCATTACCTGGTGTACACAATAGGTTTAATCCAGGTTCGTGTATATACTCACCATAGTCTAAAACACTCACCACAGGTGAGGTTCCGCCTTTTTTAGCAGCTCCTGCCGATTTCATAGCATCGGTAATCAAGCCATCTTTAATGTTTCCTGGTGAAGGATTCATGTCAAACCCAGAACCCGCATCAACAACCGATTTTTCGTAGGCTTTCATCAACTCTAAAAACTTCTCTCCATCCTCGTCATCAACACATCGGTTAACCAATTCTTGCTCAACACCACATAACTCTGGGAATTCAGCTAAAACAGCCGTGCCATTGAGTGCTACCAATAAATCTGAAACAGCTCCCAACGTTGGGTTAGCAGAAATACCTGAAAAACCATCAGATCCGCCACATTCTAAACCTACTCGTAATTTAGAAAGTGGAGCTGGCTTACGTTGTATGTTATTGGCTTCCTTCATTGCTAAAAATGAATCTTTAACAATGGCCGATAACATTTCGTCTACCGTTCCCATTTGTTGCTGTTCATAAATTAAAACAGGCTTATTTAAATCAGGATTAATGGCATCTAAGGCCTCTTTAAAAATACTTATTTGTAAGTTTTGGCATCCCAAACTCAAAACAGTCGCTCCTGCAACATTAGGGTTATTCACATAACCTGCTAACAACTTAGCCAAACTTTCTGAATCTTGACGGATACCGCCACAGCCACCAGGATGCGTGATGAACTTAACATCTAAATTATCGAAAACATCGGTTGATTCTTCAACTGTTTCAACCTCATCGCCTCCACTTACCAGAGAACGCAACAACATTTGGTGCGGATTAACTTTTTTCTTTAAAAGTTCCTTTTCAAATATTTCCTTGAGCTTTTCAATATTTCGGTTTTCGCAAAACACCAAAGGGAAAAACAACCAAACATTTTCTGTTCCTACTTGGCCATCTTCTCTATGGTAACCCATAAAAGTTCTGTCTTTCCACTTTTCTACGTTAGGTGGTGTCCAAGTGAAGGATTCTGTTTTACCAAAAACCTTTTCACTTTGATGCTTTACGTTACTCACGGTTAAAACATCGCCTTTTTCAATAACGCCATTGGCGGAACCCACCAAAACGCCATACATTATAATTCGGTCTCCAGATTCAAATTTTTCTAAAGCTATTTTGTGCTTCGATTTAACATCTGAAAGAACCTTAATGTCTTCTCCTTCAAAAGGTATAACCTCTCCTGCCTTTAAATTAACCAAAGCAACGGCAACGTTGTCTGACGAATTTACTTTTATAAGTTTCTTTTGCATCCTTACTAATTGGATTTATATTTTAATTTATAATTTTTAGTATGTTTTGCTATAATTTGCAAAACCTTCCTCTATGCCATTAGCTTCTATTTCTTTTAGAGCTAAGGCTACTGCATCAGTTAAATTTTCAACTTTTGTTAAATCTTCGCCCCAATACGCTTCTGTACTTAACACCTCTTTTGCTACTTTTTGGTAGTCGTTGGATTCCCAAATTTTTGCAAAGTTGGCAACAATATCCTCGCTATCCTGTACTGGTAAACTTTCGCCATTCCAAGTACCTTTATAGAATCTTATCAAGCAAGCAAAAGCAAATGTTAAGTTAGTTGGCAATTTACCGTTAACATCTACATAGCCCAATAAACTTGGCAATACTCTTACTTTAAATTTAGAGATTGAGTTTAAGGCTATACTTGATAAGTTATGAATAATAAATGGATTTCTAAAACGGTCGAATATTTCGTCTGCGAAGCTGTTTAACTCATCGCGGTCCATATCTAAAGTATCAATAATTTCGTTGAACACGGCCTCATTGATAAATTTACCTGTAAAATCGTTATCTACCGATTGTTTTACGGTCTTGTTCCCGTAAAGTAATGAAAACGGCACCATAGCTGTATGCGCTCCGTTCAATATACGTACTTTTCTAGTACGGTAAGGTTGCATGTCATCAACAATTTTTACGTCTAAATCGGTTTTGTTGAACGGTAATTTTGCTTTTAATTCGTCTCCACCTTCAATAACCCATAATAAGAAAACTTCTGCAGCAACAATTAAATTATCTTCATAACTTAGCTCTGCATTATACGATTCGATATCGTCTTTTGGGTACCCAGGTACAATTCTATCAACTAATGTACTGTGGAAGGCGTTGTGCTCCAACAACCATGATTTAAAGTCGTCACCTAAATTCCAATCTGAAACATATTTTAAAATAATTTCTTTTAATGTTTCAGAGTTATGGTTAATCAACTCACAAGGGATGATGGTCAACCCTTTACTTGCATCACCATTAAAATGCTTAAATCTTTCGTGTAAAAGCACGGTTAATTTAGCTGGGAATGAGCTTGGTGGTTGCATATCAGCCGTATCGGAAGCTACATAGGCAATACCGGCCTCTGTAGTATTAGATATGATAAACTCTAAAGATTCCTCTTTTGCCAAACTTAAATAATCGTTGAAGTTAGCATAAGGGTCTACACCTTTTACAATATTATCAATAAGTTCAACCTCTTGTATTTCCTTTCCTTTTTTTACACCTTTCATAAAAAGTGTATACAAACCATCTTGATCGTTCAGCATTTTCACCAAACCTCTATCAATAGGCTGAACAACAGCAATACCTGCGTTAAAATCCGCTTTTTTATTCAATTCTTGAAACGCATAACCAATAAAAGCTCTTAAAAAGTTGCCCTCTCCAAACTGAACTATTTTAATGGGGCGCTTATCTTCCAACCCTAAATTTGCTCTATTTAATTTTTTCATTTTTGTATTATAAAATCAATAATTGAATTTACCGTTACATTGTTTAGAACAACTCATGTAACGGTAAATATATTTTTCTTTATTCCTCTATTAAGTTAAGGTTTTCATCCAATGGGGTCATTTTAGGCATTAATATATGTACCAGACCTAATATTATTAAATAACAAGAACCTGCTACTAAGAACGCCCAGAAGTAACCTGTATTTCCTGCTTGGTCTAAAACAGAACCTAGCAAGGCATCTGCAATAATACCCGCAACCGCACCTAGCATTCCTCCAATACCAACAACCGATGCTGTCGCCTTTTTCGGGAAAACATCAGATGCCAGTGTAAATATATTTGCGGACCAAGCTTGGTGACCTGCAGCGCCTAAACCGATTAGGAAAATGGCTAACCACTTACTATCAGTAACTGCTACGACGGCCACTGGTAAAATAATTAATGCACATATCAACAACGTAATTTTTCTTGCTTTGTTAACAGACCATCCTTTTCTCATGAATACACCTGATAGGTAGCCTCCTAAAATACTTCCTCCATCTGCCATAATGTAAATTACAAAGAATGGCAGAGCAATATCGTGAATATCAACACCGAAGGTATCGTGCAAGAATTTTGCACCCCAGAATAAATAGAACCACCAAACAGCATCGGTAACTTTTGCTAAACCAAAGGCCCATGTTTGGCGCTTACCAAGTACACTTTTCCATGGTAACTTTTCTTCAGACTCAGCTTTACCCGAATCACTATTAATATATGCTAACTCTTCTTTTGAAACTCCAGGATGAACCTCAGGTTTTTTGTACGTTCTAAACCACAAAAATACCCATAGTGCACTAAGCGCACCAGTAATTAAAAACGGTATTTGCCAGTTTTTACCATCTTCATGTACAATCCAACCCACAACAAAAGGCGCGGCAATGGCCCCTACACTAGTCGCAGCATTAAACAAACCTGTAGCAAAAGCACGGTCCTTTTTAGGAAACCACTCTGCAGTTGTTTTAATAGCAGCAGGAAAGTTTCCTGATTCACCAAAACCAAGACCAAACCTTGCTGCGGCAAACCCTATAACACTCCAACCTGGACGAACGGCAGCATGAAGCATTCCGAAAAAACTCCAAAGTCCTATGGATAAAATATATCCTTTTTTTGTACCCAAACGGTCAATTAAACCTCCCATTGAAAGCATACCTAACGCGTAGGCTACTTTAAAAGAAATCATGATGTTGGCATAATCCGTATTGGTCCACCCAAACAACTTTTCAAGAGTTGGAGCCATCACTCCAATAATACTTCTATCAAAATAGTTGATGGTTGTAGCAAACATAAGTAGTGCTAAAATCCTGTAACGATAGTTCCCTATCTTCTTTGTTTCACTCATAATTATTTTAGTTTAGTTGGCATTAACTATTGCTTAAAAGTAATGTGAAGTTACTTTATAAATCAATGCATTATTTAAAAATCGAAATATTGTTTAGCGTTGTTATAACTAATGTCTGCAACCATTTTACCAATCCACTCCATCTCTTCTTTTGGTAATTCTCCTCTCTGGATTTCATCACCTAAAAGATTACAAAGTATTCTACGGAAATACTCATGTCGTGGAAAAGACAGGAAACTTCTAGAGTCGGTTAACATACCCACAAAACAACTGATAAGCCCCATATTTGAAAGTGCGTTCATTTGTTTTGTCATCCCGTCCTTTTGATCCAAGAACCACCACCCAGAACCAAGCTGTACTTTTCCTCGCACACTACCATCATTAAAATTACCAATCATGGTAGCCATGACTTCGTTATCTGCTGGATTAAGGTTATAAATTATAGTTTTTGTTAACTTATCTTTGCTATCTAAAGCATTTAAAAATGCCGACAATTTTTGCGCTTGTGGGTAATCGCCAATAGAATCCCATCCTGTATCCGGACCTAAAATTCTGTGCATTCGGGCATTGTTATTTCTTAAAGCACCTAAGTGAAATTGTTGAACCCAACCAAATTCGTGATAAGTTTCGCATAAGAATACTAAAACGGCACTTTGGAATTTTAGAGCCTCTTCATTAGAAATTTCTTTTCCTGAAAGTTTCTTTTGGAGGATAGAGTTAACCTCTTTTTCGGTATAGTTTTCGAAATAAATTTGATCTAAACCATGGTCACACAGTCTACATCCGTTATCATGGAAAAACTGAATACGGTTTTTAAGCGCATCGCATAAATCTGAAAAAGAATTTACCGTTACTCCTGAAGCATTTGCTAATGATTCTAAGTAGTCGGTGTAGCCATCAGCTGAGATTAAAATGGCTTTATCTGGCCTAAAGGCTGTGCTTACTTTGAAACCAAAATCTTCTTTCGACATTTTTTGATGGTATTCCAAAGTATCAATTGGGTCTTCGGTAGTACAAACCAACTCGGCATTAACCTTTCTTAATAAACCTCTACAGCTGTAACCATCAGAGTTTAGTTTCTCTTGTGTAATGTCCCAAACCTTTTCTGCGGTCTTTTCACTTAACAGGTCGGTAATTCCAAAATATCTAGTGAGTTCTAAATGCGTCCAATGATAAAGTGGATTACGCATAGTATAAGGCACCGTTTTCGC
This sequence comes from Flavobacteriaceae bacterium GSB9, assembly GCA_022749295.1. Taxonomy (NCBI): domain Bacteria; kingdom Pseudomonadati; phylum Bacteroidota; class Flavobacteriia; order Flavobacteriales; family Flavobacteriaceae; species Flavobacteriaceae bacterium GSB9. Next base: position 3,425,499 of record CP062007.1, on the reverse strand, counting down.
CCAATTTAAAAACTTATCTTTGTCTGAACCATCGCCTGTTATAAATTTTTCGTTAACACCTAAGGTTCTCATGGCACGCCATTTATAATGGTCTCCATTAATCCAAACGTTGGTTATATTATTGAATGTTTTGTCTTCTGCAATTTGCTGAGGCGGTAAGTGGTTGTGATAATCAATGATGGGCTGATTTTTCGAATAATCGTGATAAAGTTCTTCAGCGTATTTATTTTCCAGCAAAAAGTTATCGTGAATAAATGTCTTGCTCATTTTTAATATGTATTAGTTTGGTTTAATCTTCGTTTGCTGGCTTACCGATGGTTGCTAAAATTCCGCCATCAACGTAAACAATCTGTCCACTAACGAAATCGCTAGCTTTTGATGATAAAAATATGGCAGCTCCTTGTAAATCTTCTGGGTCGCCCCAACGCCCTGCTGGTGTTCTTCCAATAATAAAATCGTTGAACGGATGTCCGTCTACTCGAATCGGTGCGGTTTGGCTGGTGGCGAAGTAACCTGGTCCAATTCCGTTTACCTGCACGTTATGTTTAGACCACTCTGTAGCCATATTCCGCGTAAGCATTTTAAGTCCGCCTTTTGCTGCCGCATAAGCGCCTACGGTATTTCTTCCCAATTCGCTCATCATAGAGCATATATTGATGATTTTACCACCACCTCGCTCAATCATACCCTTTACGATATGTTTAGATACGATGAATGGGCTGACTAAATCTACCTTTAAAACCTGCTCAAAATCTTCAACCTCCATGTCTTCCAGAGGTGTTCGCTTTATAATTCCGGCATTGTTCACCAGGATATCAATATGACCAACTTCTTTTTCAATTTTAGCTACGTTTTCCATAACTTGAGCTTCATCGGTTACATCAAAAAGATATCCATGAGCCTCATAACCGGCCGATTTATACTCGGCAACGGCATTATCTAACTTGTCTTGCGAGGATGCCCCATTTACCACTAGAGTTGCGCCAGCTTTACCTAGCCCCATTGCCATTGCCATACCTAAGCCATGCGTAGCACCGGTAACCAACGCTGTTTTTCCTTTTAAATCAAATAAATCCATTGATTTTAATATTTTTTAGAATTATCTTAATTCGTTTATTTTACAAACGTCCATATCACCGTAATCCAAGTTTTCACCTGCCATACCCCAAATAAAGCTGTAATTGCTTGTACCTGAACCTGAGTGAATTGACCATGGCGGAGAAATTACAGCCTCATTATTGGCCATCCAAATATGACGCGTTTCTGTTGGCTCACCCATAAAATGGCAAACAGCTTGGTCTTCCGGTACTTCAAAATAGAAGTAAACTTCCATTCTTCTATCGTGAACATGGGCTGGCATGGTATTCCAGCTGCTTCCTGTTTTTATAGACGTCATACCCATTTGCAATTGGCAAACATCAACAACACTGTTTACAATATATTTTCTTAATGTACGCGCATTGGCTGTTTCTGGAGAACCTAATTCAATAGTTTCAACATCGCCTTTTCCTATTTTTTTATTAGGATATGCTTTGTGAGCTGGTGTTGAATTGATATAAAATTGGGCCGGCTGGTTAGCTGACTTACTTGAAAACTCAACATCCTTATTGCCTTGCCCCAAGTAAAGAGCTTCTTTGTTATCTATATCATAAGCTGTACCATCAACAGTTATGGTTCCTGCTCCACCAATATTAATGATTCCCATTTCTCTTCTTTCTAAGAAAAAAGAAGCCTTTAAAGGATCAATTGCTTCTAGTTTCACACTTGTTTTAACAGGAACAACTCCTGCTACCATAAATCTGTCGTAATGTGTATAAACCCATTCTATACCATCCTCTTTAAACAAATTTTGAATTAAAAATTCTTCGCGTAATTGCTGTGTATCATATTTTTTTACTGCTTCTGGACTAGAAGCGTAACGCATGCTATAGTTTTTCATAATTTAAAATTGTTTATAATTTAGATAGTGTAATCGATTACGCAAAAATAAGGGAATTAAGTTGAAATATAAATATTTTTTGGCTTAATCTTGCTTTGAAATTCAAAAAATTCGCTCTTAACATTTCTTAATTAAACTTTTCACCTAATTGCCAACAAAACTGTTAATCATACAAAATGAATAACACAATTGCACAATAAGGGTTAAGACACCCCCTTTTTCGCTTTTAAAAGTATCGAATATAAAAGATATATTTTGTTTCTAGGCCTATCCTTTTAATTTTTTATGCACAGACCATGATTGAGACCTTTAAAATAAGCTTTTCAACTATTATTTTTAATACTCATAAGACCAAAATCAATACATTTCATCGTATTTCTTTTATTTCTTGGCTAATTAGTTTTACATCAAACAATTTGTCCAATATTAAACTCTCATAAACAAACCTATTCTTAATAACAAAAGTTTACTAGCGTTATATTAAGTATAAGTTTATTGATGTTAATCGCTATTCACAATCTCAAGCATTCACGTCTTCTGAAACAAAACCACCTTAAAGAGCTATTTCCTTGCAGGCAAAGCTTTTTTCTGCTGTATGAAACGCCAACTTGAACCGCTCAATCCAATCCTTTATGGATGGAGATTTATTGTTTAAAAACCAATAGGATTCTAAACAATAAATAATTTCAGCTCAAAAAGCGACTCGACATTCTTAAAGCCTAAAAAAAAAAAAAAAGGAAATATACTGAAGAATTAACACTTCAAAGCACATTAGCCAAGCTATCGATAACTTTATTGCTAAGCAATTTCCTTTTAATTCCTCTTAATTATTCTTAATTCTTCTTAAAAATTAAGCTCTTACCACAATTTTCAGGAACTCGACCACTGTATTTCTCTACCCCCAGAGGATACAAATAGATTTGAAATCACATTCACAAAAACCTCATTAAGTACAGGCGATTTTGAGACCGCAGCAAACCTATATACATTCAACACAAACAAAAGAACAAGTATCACTATCAACAATCCGAAACTAAAAGAATGAAAACAATAAAAAAAACAGCATTTATCTTACAAATATGCTTTTGCCCGCAAGACCTAAAATATTAAAATTATGTATTTTGTCGTATTTTTTTGTTTTTTATCGATAAAAAACAAAAAAAATTTTATATTAGCCGCATAAATAATTTTAGAAAAGAATTATTAAAAACGATTAATCCATAAGAAACAATTATGCTAATACAGACCAAAGATTAAAAATGTATTTCAACGAGTATTTTTAACTAAAAGCCATTATTAACATAGTTTTGTAACCTCCCTCATAATTATTGATTAATAAGCAGTTAGACCCTTAATAATTTGTCTTTGAGCTCAAATAGCTCTAAGACAAGATTATAGTTATTGAATAAAGTCAGAAAGCCCCATTACGTAAAATAATTATGAAGCACAATTACTTCAAGAACATAACCGCTTTAATATGCTTATTTTTTATAAGCGTGCACTTAAATGCTGTTACTAATTATGTAACAAAACGTCCTAATAATAATACAACACAAATTACCTCCATCTATTACGGAGCGCTTTCTGATTACGTGCATTTCATAGAGCGTGAGTTGGTGAAGACTGAATATTCCATAAATACGAATTCTAAATCCTTAACCACTGCTTTAATTTTGGCTGACACCTCAGGAGATTATCGATCTGTTCAAGATGGTAATTGGACCACTTTATCTACTTGGGAGTACTACAATGGTTCTGCTTGGGTTGCAGCTACATCTTACCCAGGGGAACTTGCAGGTACAAATATAGTAACCATAGATGCTGCTAATACAATAACTGTTGGTTTAAATTTAACCACAGAATCTATGGGAGATGTTATAGTGAATGGCACACTAATATTAGATCCGCCAGGAACTCCCAATACAATTACTTTATCTACCCTGTCACTTAATATAAACGGGGGCACATTAAGTTTTTTAGGAACAAAAGTCCGATTGGATTTACCTGATGCCGCTTCTGTTATTACTATTGATAATGGTGGAAGTTTAACAGCTGGGACCTGCAACAACAATAATGAAATTTATATTGGTTCCAGTAAATATGCCGCTTGTTCAGGTAGTGGCGGAACAGTCTATACTTTTGGAGAAGTAGTTGCATCTGGTGGTAATGTTAATGCTATGATTACAGTTCCTCCTTCTGATCCAATAGATGTATCCAGCTGTGACCCTATCAATTTAACAGGTGGTTATACCGGAACTGGAACCGAAACCAATGTAACCTTTGAATGGACTCTTCTAGATTCTGATGGAAATATTGCAACAATAACAACTTTAACACCTACCCCTCCATCAAATACACTTGCTGATGAAAATGAAACTACTACTGCTACATTCACTCCTACAATAGAAGGTGAATATTTGGTCTCGCTTGAAATAACAACCACAGCAGGAGCTACCAACGTAGAAACAAGAACTTTTAACGTTAGTGATACTGATGCACCAATATGGGATACCGTAGCAGGAGACCTTAATAGAACTGTAGATTGCGATGACACTACTGCTCTTACAAATGCTCAATCTTTAGTTCCTGTTGCTTCCGATAATTGTGACACTTCACTTACTCCTGTTAAAACTTCAGGGGCATTTGTAGAGGGTTCCTGTCCGCAAGCCGGTACTTTCACCAATACGTGGGTTGTTACAGACGATGCTGGGAATACTTCTGCTACATATTATACTCAAACTATTACGGTTGTTGACACCACCGACCCTACTTGGGACGTGGCCCCTAGCGATATGGCCGTACAATGTGACGGTACCGCTGACCCTAGCGGTGCTTTTGCCGCTTGGCTCACCAGCTTCTCTGGTTCTGACTCTTGTGGTAACGCTACCGTGACAAACAACAGTGCCGGTCTTAGCGACCTGTGCGGGGCTACCGGTTCGGAAACCGTGACTTTCACATTAACTGATGAGTGCGGTAACGATATTACTGCCCAGGCAACATTTACTATTGAAGATACCACCGACCCTACTTGGGACGTGGCCCCTAGCGATATGACCGTACAATGTGACGGTACCGCTGACCCTAGCGGTGCTTTTGCCGCTTGGCTCACCAGCTTCTCTGGTTCTGACTCTTGTGGTAACGCTACCGTGACAAACAACAGTGCCGGTCTTAGCGACCTGTGCGGGGCTACCGGTTCGGAAACCGTGACTTTCACTCTAACTGATGAGTGCGGTAACGATATTACTGCCCAGGCAACATTTACTATTGAAGACACCACCGACCCTACTTGGGACGTGGCCCCTAGCGATATGACCGTACAATGTGACGGTACCGCTGACCCTAGCGGTGCTTTTGCCGCTTGGCTCACCAGCTTCTCTGGTTCTGACTCTTGTGGTAACGCTACCGTAACACATAACAGTGCCGGTCTTAGCGACCTGTGCGGGGCTACCGGTTCGGAAACCGTGACTTTCACTCTAACTGATGAGTGCGGTAACGATATTACTGCCCAGGCAACATTTACTATTGAAGATACCACCGACCCTACTTGGGACGTGGCCCCTAGCGATATGACCGTACAATGTGACGGTACCGCTGACCCTAGCGGTGCTTTTGCCGCTTGGCTCACCAGCTTCTCTGGTTCTGACTCTTGTGGTAACGCTACCGTGACAAACAACAGTGCCGGTCTTAGCGACCTGTGCGGGGCTACCGGTTCGGAAACCGTGACTTTCACATTAACTGATGAGTGCGGTAACGATATTACTGCCCAGGCAACATTTACTATTGAAGACACCACCGACCCCACTTGGGACGTGGCCCCTAGCGATATGACCGTACAATGTGACGGTACCGCTGACCCTAGCGGTGCTTTTGCCGCTTGGCTCACCAGCTTCTCTGGTTCTGACTCTTGTGGTAACGCTACCGTGACAAACAACAGTGCCGGTCTTAGCGACCTGTGCGGGGCTACCGGTTCGGAAACCGTGACTTTTACACTAACTGATGAGTGCGGTAACGATATCTCGGCCCAGGCAACATTTACTATTGAAGATACCACCGACCCCACTTGGGACGTGGCCCCTAGCGATATGACCGTACAATGTGACGGTACCGCTGACCCTAGCGGTGCTTTTGCCGCTTGGCTCACCAGCTTCTCTGGTTCTGACTCTTGTGGTAACGCTACCGTGACAAACAACAGTGCCGGTCTTAGCGACCTGTGCGGGGCTACCGGTTCGGAAACCGTGACTTTCACTCTAACTGATGAGTGCGGTAACGATATTACTGCCCAGGCAACATTTACTATTGAAGATACCACCGACCCTACTTGGGACGTGGCCCCTAGCGATATGACCGTACAATGTGACGGTACCGCTGACCCTAGCGGTGCTTTTGCCGCTTGGCTCACCAGCTTCTCTGGTTCTGACTCTTGTGGTAACGCTACCGTGACAAACAACAGTGCCGGTCTTAGCGACCTGTGCGGGGCTACCGGTTCGGAAACCGTGACTTTCACATTAACTGATGAGTGCGGTAACGATATCTCGGCCCAGGCAACATTTACTATTGAAGATACCACCGACCCTACTTGGGACGTGGCCCCTAGCGATATGACCGTACAATGTGACGGTACCGCTGACCCTAGCGGTGCTTTTGCCGCTTGGCTCACCAGCTTCTCTGGTTCTGACTCTTGTGGTAACGCTACCGTGACAAACAACAGTGCCGGTCTTAGCGACCTGTGCGGGGCTACCGGTTCGGAAACCGTGACTTTCACTCTAACTGATGAGTGCGGTAACGATATTACTGCCCAGGCAACATTTACTATTGAAGATACCACCGACCCTACTTGGGACGTGGCCCCTAGCGATATGACCGTACAATGTGACGGTACCGCTGACCCTAGCGGTGCTTTTGCCGCTTGGCTCACCAGCTTCTCTGGTTCTGACTCTTGTGGTAACGCTACCGTGACAAACAACAGTGCCGGTCTTAGCGACCTGTGCGGGGCTACCGGTTCGGAAACCGTGACTTTTACACTAACTGATGAGTGCGGTAACGATATCTCGGCCCAGGCAACATTTACTATTGAAGATACCACCGACCCCACTTGGGACGTGGCCCCTAGCGATATGACCGTACAATGTGACGGTACCGCTGACCCTAGCGGTGCTTTTGCCGCTTGGCTCACCAGCTTCTCTGGTTCTGACTCTTGTGGTAACGCTACCGTGACAAACAACAGTGCCGGTCTTAGCGACCTGTGCGGGGCTACCGGTTCGGAAACCGTGACTTTCACTCTAACTGATGAGTGCGGTAACGATATTACTGCCCAGGCAACATTTACTATTGAAGATACCACCGACCCTACTTGGGACGTGGCCCCTAGCGATATGACCGTACAATGTGACGGTACCGCTGACCCTAGCGGTGCTTTTGCCGCTTGGCTCACCAGCTTCTCTGGTTCTGACTCTTGTGGTAACGCTACCGTGACACACAACAGTGCCGGTCTTAGCGACCTGTGCGGGGCTACCGGTTCGGAAACCGTGACTTTCACTCTAACTGATGAGTGCGGTAACGATATTACTGCCCAGGCAACATTTACTATTGAAGACACCACCGACCCCACTTGGGACGTGGCCCCTAGCGATATGACCGTACAATGTGACGGTACCGCTGACCCTAGCGGTGCTTTTGCCGCTTGGCTCACCAGCTTCTCTGGTTCTGACTCTTGTGGTAACGCTACCGTGACAAACAACAGTGCCGGTCTTAGCGACCTGTGCGGGGCTACCGGTTCGGAAACCGTGACTTTCACTCTAACTGATGAGTGCGGTAACGATATTACTGCCCAGGCAACATTTACTATTGAAGACACCACCGACCCCACTTGGGACGTGGCCCCTAGCGATATGACCGTACAATGTGACGGTACCGCTGACCCTAGCGGTGCTTTTGCCGCTTGGCTCACCAGCTTCTCTGGTTCTGACTCTTGTGGTAACGCTACCGTGACAAACAACAGTGCCGGTCTTAGCGACCTGTGCGGGGCTACCGGTTCGGAAACCGTGACTTTCACTCTAACTGATGAGTGCGGTAACGATATTACTGCCCAGGCAACATTTACTATTGAAGATACCACCGACCCTACTTGGGACGTGGCCCCTAGCGATATGACCGTACAATGTGACGGTACCGCTGACCCTAGCGGTGCTTTTGCCGCTTGGCTCACCAGCTTCTCTGGTTCTGACTCTTGTGGTAACGCTACCGTGACAAACAACAGTGCCGGTCTTAGCGACCTGTGCGGGGCTACCGGTTCGGAAACCGTGACTTTCACATTAACTGATGAGTGCGGTAACGATATTACTGCCCAGGCAACATTTACTATTGAAGACACCACCGACCCCACTTGGGACGTGGCCCCTAGCGATATGACCGTACAATGTGACGGTACCGCTGACCCTAGCGGTGCTTTTGCCGCTTGGCTCACCAGCTTCTCTGGTTCTGACTCTTGTGGTAACGCTACCGTGACAAACAACAGTGCCGGTCTTAGCGACCTGTGCGGGGCTACCGGTTCGGAAACCGTGACTTTCACTCTAACTGATGAGTGCGGTAACGATATTACTGCCCAGGCAACATTTACTATTGAAGACACCACCGACCCCACTTGGGACGTGGCCCCTAGCGATATGACCGTACAATGTGACGGTACCGCTGACCCTAGCGGTGCATTTGCCGCTTGGCTCACCAGCTTCTCTGGTTCTGACTCTTGTGGTAACGCTACCGTGACACACAACAGTGCCGGTCTTAGCGACCTGTGCGGGGCTACCGGTTCGGAAACCGTGACTTTCACTCTAACTGATGAGTGCGGTAACGATATTACTGCCCAGGCAACATTTACTATTGAAGATACCACCGACCCTACTTGGGACGTGGCCCCTAGCGATATGACCGTACAATGTGACGGTACCGCTGACCCTAGCGGTGCATTTGCCGCTTGGCTCACCAGCTTCTCTGGTTCTGACTCTTGTGGTAACGCTACCGTAACACATAACAGTGCCGGTCTTAGCGACCTGTGCGGGGCTACCGGTTCGGAAACCGTGACTTTCACTCTAACTGATGAGTGCGGTAACGATATCTCGGCCCAGGCAACATTTACTATTGAAGATACCACCGACCCCACTTGGGACGTGGCCCCTAGCGATATGACCGTACAATGTGACGGTACCGCTGACCCTAGCGGTGCATTTGCCGCTTGGCTCACCAGCTTCTCTGGTTCTGACTCTTGTGGTAACGCTACCGTGACAAACAACAGTGCCGGTCTTAGCGACCTGTGCGGGGCTACCGGTTCGGAAACCGTGACTTTCACATTAACTGATGAGTGCGGTAACGATATTACTGCCCAGGCAACATTTACTATTGAAGATACCACCGACCCTACTTGGGACGTGGCCCCTAGCGATATGACCGTACAATGTGACGGTACCGCTGACCCTAGCGGTGCTTTTGCCGCTTGGCTCACCAGCTTCTCTGGTTCTGACTCTTGTGGTAACGCTACCGTGACAAACAACAGTGCCGGTCTTAGCGACCTGTGCGGGGCTACCGGTTCGGAAACCGTGACTTTCACATTAACTGATGAGTGCGGTAACGATATTACTGCCCAGGCAACATTTACTATTGAAGATACCACCGACCCCACTTGGGACGTGGCCCCTAGCGATATGACCGTACAATGTGACGGTACCGCTGACCCTAGCGGTGCTTTTGCCGCTTGGCTCACCAGCTTCTCTGGTTCTGACTCTTGTGGTAACGCTACCGTGACAAACAACAGTGCCGGTCTTAGCGACCTGTGCGGGGCTACCGGTTCGGAAACCGTGACTTTCACTCTAACTGATGAGTGCGGTAACGATATTACTGCCCAGGCAACATTTACTATTGAAGATACCACCGACCCTACTTGGGACGTGGCCCCTAGCGATATGACCGTACAATGTGACGGTACCGCTGACCCTAGCGGTGCTTTTGCCGCTTGGCTCACCAGCTTCTCTGGTTCTGACTCTTGTGGTAACGCTACCGTGACAAACAACAGTGCCGGTCTTAGCGACCTGTGCGGGGCTACCGGTTCGGAAACCGTGACTTTCACATTAACTGATGAGTGCGGTAACGATATCTCGGCCCAGGCAACATTTACTATTGAAGATACCACCGACCCTACTTGGGACGTGGCCCCTAGCGATATGACCGTACAATGTGACGGTACCGCTGACCCTAGCGGTGCATTTGCCGCTTGGCTCACCAGCTTCTCTGGTTCTGACTCTTGTGGTAACGCTACCGTGACAAACAACAGTGCCGGTCTTAGCGACCTGTGCGGGGCTACCGGTTCGGAAACCGTGACTTTCACTCTAACTGATGAGTGCGGTAACGATATTACTGCCCAGGCAACATTTACTATTGAAGATACCACCGACCCTACTTGGGACGTGGCCCCTAGCGATATGACCGTACAATGTGACGGTACCGCTGACCCTAGCGGTGCTTTTGCCGCTTGGCTCACCAGCTTCTCTGGTTCTGACTCTTGTGGTAACGCTACCGTGACAAACAACAGTGCCGGTCTTAGCGACCTGTGCGGGGCTACCGGTTCGGAAACCGTGACTTTCACTCTAACTGATGAGTGCGGTAACGATATCTCGGCCCAGGCAACATTTACTATTGAAGATACCACCGACCCTACTTGGGACGTGGCCCCTAGCGATATGACCGTACAATGTGACGGTACCGCTGACCCTAGCGGTGCATTTGCCGCTTGGCTCACCAGCTTCTCTGGTTCTGACTCTTGTGGTAACGCTACCGTGACAAACAACAGTGCCGGTCTTAGCGACCTGTGCGGGGCTACCGGTTCGGAAACCGTGACTTTCACTCTAACTGATGAGTGCGGTAACGATATCTCGGCCCAGGCAACATTTACTATTGAAGATACCACCGACCCTACTTGGGACGTGGCCCCTAGCGATATGACCGTACAATGTGACGGTACCGCTGACCCTAGCGGTGCTTTTGCCGCTTGGCTCACCAGCTTCTCTGGTTCTGACTCTTGTGGTAACGCTACCGTGACAAACAACAGTGCCGGTCTTAGCGACCTGTGCGGGGCTACCGGTTCGGAAACCGTGACTTTCACTCTAACTGATGAGTGCGGTAACGATATCTCGGCCCAGGCAACATTTACTATTGAAGATACCACCGACCCCACTTGGGACGTGGCCCCTAGCGATATGACCGTACAATGTGACGGTACCGCTGACCCTAGCGGTGCTTTTGCCGCTTGGCTCACCAGCTTCTCTGGTTCTGACTCTTGTGGTAACGCTACCGTGACAAACAACAGTGCCGGTCTTAGCGACCTGTGCGGGGCTACCGGTTCGGAAACCGTGACTTTCACTCTAACTGATGAGTGCGGTAACGATATCTCGGCCCAGGCAACATTTACTATTGAAGATACCACCGACCCCACTTGGGACGTGGCCCCTAGCGATATGACCGTACAATGTGACGGTACCGCTGACCCTAGCGGTGCTTTTGCCGCTTGGCTCACCAGCTTCTCTGGTTCTGACTCTTGTGGTAACGCTACCGTGACAAACAACAGTGCCGGTCTTAGCGACCTGTGCGGGGCTACCGGTTCGGAAACCGTGACTTTCACTCTAACTGATGAGTGCGGTAACGATATCTCGGCCCAGGCAACATTTACTATTGAAGATACCACCGACCCCACTTGGGACGTGGCCCCTAGCGATATGACCGTACAATGTGACGGTACCGCTGACCCTAGCGGTGCATTTGCCGCTTGGCTCACCAGCTTCTCTGGTTCTGACTCTTGTGGTAACGCTACCGTAACACATAACAGTGCCGGTCTTAGCGACCTGTGCGGGGCTACCGGTTCGGAAACCGTGACTTTCACTCTAACTGATGAGTGCGGTAACGATATCTCGGCCCAGGCAACATTTACTATTGAAGATACCACGCCACCAACAGTATCAGCCCCAACAGCTACTGCACTACAATGCGCTGAAGATATACCAGCCGCCGTAACAACAATAACAGCATTTAATGCGCTTACAGGAGCAAGTGCTTCTGACAACTGTACTGCTATAACTAATTTAACCGTAACCTCAACTACAGGAAACGTTGCTGGACAAAGCTATAACGGTACGATTACAAGAACTTACACTATTACTGATGATTGTGGAAATGAAACGGATGTAGACCATGTGTTTAATATAAATGACACTACAAGCCCTACAGCTGTCTGCCAACCTATCACCGTTCAACTGGTTAACGGCATGGCTAATATAGACGTATTAGATATTGAAAACGGATCGTCTGACAATTGTGGCGTACCCACACCTGTTAATGTATCGCCTTCTAGTTTTGATTGTAATGATGTTGGAGATAATACTGTTACCTTAACTGTTCAAGATGCCAACGGCAACATAGATACCTGTACAACTACCGTAAAAGTTGAAGACAATGAAACTCCCAATACAATCTGCATTGCTCCATCAACTTTAACCGTTACTTTAGACCCTGTAACAGGAACGGTTTCTCTTACTCCAGACCAAATAAATAATGGTTCAAATGATGCTTGTGGGATAGCTTCAATAAGTGTTAGCCCAAATTCGTTTGATTGCAATAACGTGGGCATTAATACCGTAACACTTACAGCAACGGATGTAAATGGGAATTCAAGCAGTTGTTCTACAACCATTAACGTAGACCCGCCTACCATATCAACTGGAGCTATCACTGGAGAAGTTGTCAACCCAACACCAGAAAACCCCGTTCCACCAAGCGACTTAATCGAAGTCACTGCTTGTCCTGGTGGCTCTTTAGTCTCCAGAGATGTTCAATTAACGTTAGATCTTTCTGGTAGTAACATCAACGCAAGCAATATAAGTATATGGCAAATATCTTCAGATCAAGGAACAACTTGGCAAGATGTCGCTGGAACTTCGGGTCAAACAACTGTAACAGTAACCGGATTAACAAGCACAACGATTGTTAGAGCCTATATCCTATCAGGTAACTGCCCTTCAATTTCTCCATATGCTTTAATACGCTTTTTACCACCAGATGAACCTCCTGTTATAGAAAGTGTAACAAATACCAACATATGTTTGGGCACTGGTGTAGACATTGTTGCTTCTAGCTTTTTTGAATATGGTGGCCAATTTGGAGGCGGCGGTTACTTTAACTATGCCAACCCTGAAGATTGGTTGGTAGACGGTGAAGAGTCTTTACCTGCTCCTGGAAATAACTCCAATCCTGCCAATTGGTTTGAAACTAATGGCCCTAAAATTTTTGGAGGCATTCGTTATGACACCACAGACAATACTAAATTCGCTGTTGCTAACGGAATTGGTTTTAGAACAGAAATGGAAACCCCTATTTTCAGTACGATAGGAATGTCCGACAGCGAAGCTATTCTCGAATTCTATCAAGCATTCTATTTCTGCGATGGTGCTTTTGGTGAAATTAGGCTATCTCTTGATGGCGGTGCTAATTATGACATCGTACTAAACACCGATCAAAACGACGACCTTACTTCTGGTAAAAATTCTGGTTTTTCTGTTTTGGCAACTAGTGGCGGTTGTGGTAGCGGACCACAAGGTCAGCAACCAACCTCAGACCCTTTCCAGCCTGCCTCAATTGATTTATCAGATTACTTAAACGAACCAAGTTTAAGAATCAAGTTCATTTTTGATAGTACGGCATCAACATCGACGTGCAATAATGCTTACTTCCCTGATGGTGCCACCAATACCTGTGGCAATATCCCAAATAATTTTGATGTTCACAGTACATGGGTAGTTGATGATGTTGGTTTTCCTTATGCGCCAATTGATGAAATTTTAGAATGGACTGACGAGAACGGAGATGTAATAGAAATTGGCAACGATGTAACTGTAACTCCAGAAACACCGGGAATAAGAGAATTTGGTGTTACAGCATTGGTGAACGACTGTAGAGCCGACACAGATGAAGGCACTGAATTTGTCAGTATTTATACAAGTTTAGCTTACGCTGGTGCCGACCATTTGATTACATCTGGAAAATGTGGAGAATCTACCATTCAATTGCACGCTTACGACAATACCGTTTCGGCTGTTACCAATTATAATAATGGTGCTTGGGAAGCTAGTCCGGGCACAGGTAATTACAAAGTACCTGATGTAAGTGCTGGTGAGACTGATTACCCTGGCACAGGTGTAACCGGTACTTGGTCTGTACAGTCTGCACCTTCAAGTGCTTGCGGATCTTCAGCAACATTCTCGAGTAACACCGATCCAAATGCTACGTTCACAGGAGAATCTGGAACATATGTTTTAAGATGGACCCTAAATGATGCTAATGCATGTTATGATGAGGTAACTGTAGAAATCAATAACTGTAACAATATAGACTTTGATGGTATTGACGACTATGTTACGTTCAAAAACAACTACAATTTAAATTCTCCATTTAGTATTGAAGCTTGGTTAAAACCTGAAGATGTTAATGGCTCTCAAGTTATTTTCTCTAGAAAAGATGCTAACGTTAATACCAGTGGTTATTCATTAAGTTTGAATGGCAGCACCCCAACTTTTAGTTGGTACAATGCTGGAGATAGCGGCTCTCTACCATCTTCAAATACCATTAACAATAATAGATGGTATCACATTGCCGTAACATTTGACGGTAGCGAATATAACATTTATGTTGATGGTGTTCTTTCGGGCACAATACCAGGAAGCGCCCCTGATTTAACCCCTAACAATATTGAAGCTATTTTAGGCGCAATGGATCAAAATCCCCCTGGAGACCCTGTGGATTATTACCATGGTTGGGTAGATGAGTTTAGAATTTGGAATAAATCACTAGATGTACAACATATCAGACAAATGATGAATCAGGAAATCAAGGAGTTTGGAGGTAATGTACAAGGAGAAGTCATTCCTACTAAAATATACGGCCCAGACACAGATCAAGATGGCACAGAAGAAAACCTTCTCACTTGGGCTAATCTAGAAGGCTACTACCGCATGGCTGTGGATTGTGGTTATTTAACGGCATACAAGGGAGTTACTGGTCGTTTGCGTAATATTTTTACAAATCAAACCGAAAATGCACCTATACCATACACTACCAAACAAAATGGCAATTGGAACAACAGTAATACTTGGACCCATGGCAATGTATGGCATATCCCAAACAGTACAGAACATGGCACTACAATAGACTGGAACATTGCACGAACAAGTCATAATCTTGTATCGGAGTCTGAAGATATAACACTACTTGGGCTACTAGTTGAATCTAATGAATTAACTATTACTAGCCCTGGGACGCAAGATGAAAACACCCCAGGAACCGGGCTTTGGGTTACCCATTATTTAAAATTAGATGGACAAATTGATCTTGTAGGAGAATCACAATTAGTTCAAAAACGCTACAATAGCTCTGGAAACCCAACAGTACAGTTTAATGAAAGTATTTTAGACGTAAATAGTAGTGGGTACATAGAACGCGACCAACAAGGTACGAACAACCCTTACAACTACAATTACTGGGGCTTACCTGTTGGGCCACAGGTAACGGGTACCAACAACAACCCTAGAAATATTAATAGTGTTATGAGAGATGGCACAAACTCATCTGCACCTTTAAACATTCAATGGACCAGTGCTAAAACCCCTCCAAGTACATCTCCAATAACGCTGAGCACACGTTGGCTTTATTCTTACGAAAATCATACCACAAATACTTATGCTGCTTGGAGAAGGCTAGGTAACAGCAGCACCTTTGCTGCCGGGCTTGGATATACCATGAAAGGTAGTGGTAAAAATTACATACCATACACTTTAGGCACCCAAAACTATGTGTTTATTGGAAAGCCAAATAATGGAACCATTACCACACCATTAAACCCTGGCTATGATGCCTTGATTGGTAATCCATATCCATCAGCAATTGATGCTAATCAGTTTCTTATTGACAATGCCGGCACTATTACTGGGGCATTATACTTTTGGGAACACTATCCAGGTAACAACACCCACGTTTTAAGAGACTACTTAGGAGGCTACGCTGTTTTAAATTTTATTGGTGGTATTGCAGCAACAACTCCTCCTCCAACAGCAGAAGGTTATGTTATTATTGGTGGCGAGGGAACCAAAATCCCTGAACGTTATATTCCGGTGGGGCAAGGCTTTTTTGTTTCTGCTACATCAACAGCTTACGGTACTGGAGTTGGAGGGCAAATCGTTTTTAACAACAACCAACGTGTTTTCCAACGGGAAGCCGTTAGCTCAGATAACTCGGGCTCTGTGTTCTTTAAGTCAAGTAATCCTAAAGCTAAAAACGACAAAAAACAAACGGATGCAATAAAACGCCTACGAATTAATTTTAAAACACCTGAGGGAGCGATGAGGCAATTACTTCTTGGCTTTGTTAGCAATGGCTCTGCTGGCGATGGCATCGATTATGGTTATGACGCTCCAAAATACAATACATTACCCAACGATTTGGTTTGGCGTATTGACAATAAATCTTTCGAAATACAAGGCCTTGGAACGTTTGATGAAAACAAACAATGTGAGCTTGGTTTATTTTTGAGCAAAAACGGGACTATAGAAATTTCTTTAGCTAGTTTGGAAAACTTTGACCCAAACACTAAAGTTTATGTATATGATGCCCTATTAGGAACTTACACCAGAATAAATAATTTAAGTTTCTCAATTGATTTAGATTCAGGGGACTATACCAATAGGTTTTACATTGCCTTCAAAAAAGAACACGCATTATCGATTGATGATGATGCAGCTATAAATCAGGTTTCTGTAAATTATTTACATAATAACCACATAATAAACATTAAAACCCCTAATCGTTTAAATGTAAAACAGGTATATCTAATTAATGTATTGGGACAAACTGTTAAATCTTGGGAGGCCACCAATATAGCTCTTGATTCTAACAACATTAATATTCCTGTATTCAACATAAGCGAAGGTAACTACATAGTAAAAATTATAACTTCTGAAGGAACCACTAGCAAGAAAATTATTATAAATCAATAAAAATTAAAAGAACACAAAAAAGAAGGGTGACTTTATAAAGTCGCCCTTCTTTTTGTTTTTAAACCTAAATATTCACTTACATAAAATACCTTTCGTCGATTTTTTAAGTATTTCATAGGTTTTTTGGTGTTTAAAATTTATCTTAGCAATAAGAAAACCAAATCTTAAAACCTTAACCCATGCTACCTAAAATAAATTTTAAACTAATAACTCTATGTTTAGTTATTACATTCTGCTTAACAAGCAGTTCTGATGTTTTGGCTGACAACATACAAAGAGTGCGGATTGATTTTACAATGCCTAACGGTTATGTTAGACATTTATTACTAGGGTTTACCCTTGATGACACCGCAACAGATGGGGTCGATTATGGCTATGATGCTCTTAATATCGACTCTTTTCCTGATGATTTAAACTGGATTATAGAAGACAAACGCTATGTTATTCAGGGTGTTGGAAGCTTTGACGACACAAAGAAATATCCGTTAGGCCTTTTCTTGGGAAATAGTGGTGATATAAAAATCGATTTAGATACGACTACAGGTTTTGAAAATCCAATTAATGTATACGTCTTTGACGCACTTCTGAACACCTATACCAATATTAACAATGCTAGTTACTCTAATGCATTTGAAAAAGGTGAATATTTAGATAGATTTTACATTGCTTTTAAAGCCAACACCACCAATGATGTGGCTAACAAAAACTTATCTACAACTGACGCTATATTAAGAAATACTAAAATACAATACTTAAGAAACTTTAAAGAACTTCTTATTGACACCAATAATGGTGTAAAAATAAGCGATATTAATATTTCCAACAGTCTGGGGCAAAAGCTTCACACCATTAAAAATGTAAATAGCAACCGTACAAAAATTCCGGTTCAACAAATATCTACAAATCGAATTTTTGTAACTGTAGAAACTGAGTTAGGCCAAATAACCAAACAAATATTACTGCTATAAAAAATCCAAGATATTAACTTAAAAAAGTCCTGAACCAAATTCAGGATTTTTTTATGGTAGCCACTAATGTTTCTAACGATACTTTTTCTTGAGATCCGGTAGCCATATTTTTCAAGGCATAGGTATTTGAATTAACCTCCTCTTCGCCCACAATCACCACAAATGGGATATTACGCTTGTTGGCATGATTCATTTGTTTTTTCATTTTGGCCGCATCTGGGTACAACTCAGCATTAACACCTTGCTGGCGCAATTGCTTAATGGCTTTTAAACTAAATAAAGCTTCCTGTTCACCAAAATTGATAAACAAAACCTCAACATTTCTATTTACGGTTTCCGGAAATAAGCCCAACTCCTCAAGCACCAAATAAATACGGTCCAAACCAAAACTAATGCCTACCCCACTCACGTTTTTCATTCCAAAAACACCAGTCAAATCATCGTAACGTCCACCACCGCCTATCGAACCCATTTTTACTGTCTTAGGTGCAGCTACTTCAAAAATGGCACCAGTATAATAATTTAAGCCACGAGCTAAGGTAACGTCTAATTGCAGTAAAGCTGTTGTCAAGCCTAATTCTGAAATGGCTTTATTAATAAAAGTTAGTTCCTCAATACCCTTTTTACCTTCTTCAGAAGTGTTTAAAATACCTTTTAAGCTTTCAATTTGTGACTCAAAACTCCCCGACAATGTGAATAACGGCTGTAATTTTGAAATACCCGATTCTGAAATACCTTTTGAACGCATCTCTTCTTTCACCTTATCCTCACCTATTTTATCGAGTTTATCAAGCGCCACGGTAAAATCAATTAATTTATCGGATGCACCGATTACTTCTGCAATGCCCGATAAAATTTTTCGGTTGTTGATTTTTATGGTAGCTCCCTCCAGTTTTAAAGCTGAAAAAACGGTATCGTATAATTGAATGAATTCCACTTCCTGCCATAAAGAATCGCTCCCAACCACATCGGCATCGCATTGATAAAACTCTCTAAAGCGACCTTTTTGAGGTCTATCGGCTCGCCAAACTGGTTGAATTTGATACCGCTTAAACGGGAATTCAATCTCGTTTTGATGTTGCACCACGTACCTGGCAAAAGGCACAGTAAGGTCGTAACGGAGGGCTTTTTCGGAGATAGATGATGTTAATTTATTTGAATCCTTTGTATTGTAAGCATCATTATCAGCTTTAGCCAAATAATCCCCAGAATTTAGAATCTTAAAAATCAACCTATCACCTTCATCACCATATTTTCCCATTAAGGTATCTGAGTTTTCAAAACTGGGCGTTTCAATAGGCTGAAACCCGAAAGTTTCAAATGCACCACGAATGGTGTTAAAAATATAATTCCTTTTCGCTACTTGCTCCGGATTAAAATCGCGGGTACCTTTTGGGATGCTTGGTTTTTGGGCCATAATATGTGCTGTCTTTCAACTCCGCTCAAGATGACTCCAGCGGTATCATTTTTTGATTATAAAATTTAAAGTGGATTCCTGCCTGCGCAGGAATGACAATGTTTCTGCAAAAATAATTAATGAAGATGTTATTGCGAGCTTTTTAACGAAAAAAAGCACGGCAATCTTTTCATTGAAATAGGCAAGCAACCGATAAACTCATAGGCGCGTCGCATGCGCTCCTCGCTATGACGTTAATTTATAAGCTTATAAAAATATTGATACAATTCACCTTTGGTTATGACAGCGCCTTGCTCAATCATGTTAAATTTATCGGCATTTTTATCTTCAGAATATTCTTTATCGGCCTGTAAAAACTCAACACTTTCATCCATTAAATTTTCCCGTAGCCAATCATATCCTTCTTGTGTGGTTATATCGATATCGTCATTCTTCACATTAACCACAATGGCGTGCATTTTATCTTCATCTAAATTAAACAGATACATATGCTGGGGCGCAAAATGCTCTAAATATTTCGCTTGGTTTAAAACACCTTCCCAAACCAAATCGCTAAAAACGTCCAATTCTGTTTCGGCCAACTCTGGTTTGTTAGCTTTTAGATTGGTCCATTCGTCGTGCGTAATAGATTGCGTTGCTAAGAAATTGATAAATTCTTGATGTAATTCTTCAAACTGTTCTTTTGTGAGTCTTCTGTATTTCATTTTTATAATGTCATAAAAAAAGCCCCAACAATGTTGAGGCTTTCTATTTTATTTCAGCTCAATTAAGCCTGTGCGATAACCTCAAAAGGGAAATCGAAAATCACTTCTCTGTGCAAACGTACAACAGCATTGTACTGCCCTAAACGTTTGATGTTCCCTCCAGTAATGGTTACAAATTTTTTGTCTACTGTATGTCCTGCCTTTTCAAAAGCTTCAACCAAATCGGCTTTGGTTACAGATCCAAATAATTTATCACCAGCCGTTGCTCCTTCGGTAGCTTTTGCTGTAATTTTAATATCCAATCCTTTAATAGCTTCGGCTGTTTTGTTAGCGTCTTCTATTAATTTTTTGTCTTTAAAAGCTCTTTGTTTTAAGTTTTCTGCCAATACTTTTTTAGCAGAAGGTGTAGCCAAAATGGCTTGACCTTGAGGAATTAAAAAATTTCTACCATAACCGCTCTTAACTGTTACAACATCGTCTTTAAATCCTAAATTTTCAACGTCTTGTTTTAATATAAGTTCCATCGTTATGTGTATTTTATTTTAATAAATCTGCTACGTACGGCATTAAAGCTAAGTGGCGTGCTCTTTTTACGGCAACAGACACTTTTCTTTGATACTTTAGTGAAGTTCCTGTTAAACGACGTGGTAAAATTTTACCCTGCTCGTTTACAAACTTCAATAAGAAATCTGGATCTTTGTAATCCACATATTTAATTCCAGATTTTTTGAAACGACAGTATTTTTTTTGCTTAGTAGTTTCAATATTTAAAGGCGTTAAATATCTAATTTCTCCGTCCTTTTTACCTTTTGATTGTTGTTCTATTGATGACATAATTAAGCTTTTACTTTAAGTTTTTCTCTTCTTCTCTCTGCCCAAGCTACTGCGTGCTTATCTAACTTTACAGTTAAGTAACGCATAAAGCGCTCATCACGTCTAAACTCTAATTCCAAGGCATTAATTACCTCACCTTCAACGGTGTACTCAAACAAATGGTAAAAACCACTTTTTTTGTTCTGTATTGGGTAAGCCAACTTTTTTAGCCCCCAATCTTCTTTTGCCACCATCTTAGCTCCGTTAGAAACAAGAAAATCTTCGTATTTCTTTACTGTTTCCTTTATCTGTTCTTCAGATAAAACGGGATTTAAGATGAAAACAGTTTCATAATGATTCATAAAAATCGTTTTTAATGTTAAAAATTGGCTGCAAAAATAAATAAATTCTATATATTACACAACATTATCCGCCCTATTTTAAACACTAAAGTACAGCACTCAAAAAATGTTAAAAATTTGTTAAAAAGTGTATTTTAACGATGTTTTTTGGTTTTTAACCGAATTATTCGTACTATTGTCGATATCTTAACCGAAATAATACAAATGTTATGACTTTAAACTGTGTAGTAGTAGACGATTCAGCAATACAACGTCTCTCTATTGTTAAGTTAGTTGAAAATCACCCTTCTCTAAACTTAATTGCAGAGTACAGTAGTGCCCTAGAAACAAAGAATGGTTTAAATACGCATCAAGTAGACCTTATCTTTTTAGACATTGAAATGCCAGTGCTTAATGGATTTGAACTTTTAGACGTATTAAACAACAAACCTCAAATTATTTTTGTAACCGGTAAAACAGAATATGCTTTTAAAGCATTCAACTACGATGCCACCGATTACTTGCACAAGCCCATCACAAAAGAACGCTTTAACACTTCCGTAGAAAAAGCCTTGGAACAACATAGATTGACCCAAGACATGAACGAAGAAGATGGCGAGCACATTTTTGTGAAAAGTAATCTTAAAAAACGTAAAGTATATATTAAGGACATTAAATGGATTGAAGCCCTTGGTGATTACGTAAAGCTGGTTACTGAAGAAAACAGCTTGGTAGTTCTTTCGACCATGAAAGCTTTTGAAGCCGAATTACCCGAAGGCAAATTTTTAAGAATACATAAATCTTACATTGTAAACCTTGACAAAATCGACAGGTTTAACAGTAAAAATGTTGAAGTTGGCGCTTATGAAATTCCTCTAAGTCGAAACAAAAAAACCCAGCTGGTTGATGCATTAAATAATATTTAATCACCAACCTCTTGTTTTAAAAGTTATCGACATTTAGAACTAACCTAACCGACCGAAAATCTTTTATACTCTGGAAGCTATTATTTACTTTAATAATAGCTTCTTTAGTTTTTGGTAAAGACTGCTTCTTAGGTATTTTTACCAATATATTTTTATGGAATTGATTTCTAATTCTTGCAATTGGCGGCGACTCTGGTCCCAAAACATAATCGCCAAAAATTTGCCGTAAAGACTTACCAAACCAAATCGAAGCCTTTTCAACCCTATCGTAATCTTTATGTTTTAGGGTAATTTTAATCTGCCTGTAAACTGGTGGATATTTAAAATTATAACGATCGTTCATCTGTTCATTAAACATATCAATATAATTATTGGTTGAAACTTGTTGCAAAATATTATGGTGCGGATTATAGGTCTGTATCAATACCTTGCCTCGTTCTTCGGTGCGCCCCGCCCTACCCGATACTTGAACCATAAGCTGAAAGCTACGCTCGTGAGCTCTAAAATCGGGAAAGTTCAGCATGTTATCAGCATTCATAATGCCTACCAGTTTTACATTCCTAAAATCCAAACCTTTGGTAAGCATTTGTGTCCCTACCAAAATATCGATTTCCTGCTGCTCTAAAGCGGTTATAATTTTTTCGTAGCCATATTTTCCACGGGTAGTATCTAAATCCATTCGGGCCACTTTGTGCTTTGGAAACAACACTTTCACCTCTTCTTCTATTTGCTCGGTACCAAACCCTTTGCTATCCAACTCTTGACTACCGCAAGCCATACAGTCTTGCAACATGGCCATCACGTAGCCACAATAATGGCAACGCAACTGGCTACGATACCGGTGGTAGGTTAAACTAACATCGCAATTAGGACATTGCGGCGAATGCCCACAAGTATTGCACTCTACAATAGGCGAAAACCCACGCCTGTTTTGAAACAATATAATCTGTTGACCTGAATCTAAAGTTTCGGCAATTTCTTCCAACAACCGGTCACTAAAATGACCTTTCATCTGCTTTCGTTTGCGTTTATCCTTAATATCCACCAATTCAATATCGGGCATAATAACGTTGTTGTACCGGTGGTTTAGTTCTACAAAACCGTACTTGTTTTGTTTCGCATTAAAATAGCTTTCTAAACTTGGGGTCGCCGAACCCAAAAGCACTTTTGCCTGATGCATATTCCCCAAAACAACAGCCGTGTCGCGCGCATGATAGCGTGGAGCAGGATCAAATTGTTTAAACGATTGCTCGTGCTCTTCATCGACGATAATTAGCCCTAGGTTTTTAAACGGTAAAAATATCGACGAACGGGCACCCAATATTATTTTCGCTTTCGCGGAACTTTCTAAAACATGGTTCCAAACCTCAACCCTTTCATTGGATGAATATTTAGAATGAAACACCGCTACATTCTCTCCAAAATAGTCTTGAAGTCTATTAATTAATTGGGCCGTTAAGGCTATTTCTGGAAGTAGATATAAAACTTGCTTGTTATCATTAAGGGCTTTCTCAATCAGTTTAACATAAATTTCGGTCTTACCGGAAGAGGTTACACCGTGCAATAAAGTTACGTGATGGTTTTCAAAAGCAGATTTTATTTCGCTTAGCGCCGTTTCTTGATACGCATTGAGTGTTTTTAAACTTTCAGTATCACCGCCCACATACTCAACCCTATCGGTTTGAATATGATATTCTTGAAGAATACCTTTATCGATTAATGTTTTGATAATGGCAGACGAACCATCGCTTTCCTCAATTAAATCTGATACTTTTACAGGTTTTTTTGTTTTGGCGGAAATAGAAAATAAAGTGAGTACCACCTGACTTTGCTTAGGCGCTCGACTCAAGTCTTCCAGCAGGCTTTGAAGCTTATTTTCTGTTGAAAAATCATCGTGCAATTTTACGTACCTCACCAACTTGGGTTTATACTTTTCATAAACCTCCTCGTCAACCGAAACAATCTCCTTTTCAATAAGGCGCTTTATTACCGGTAACACATTCTTTTTTTCAAGAATATTGGAAATATCATGAATTTTCAACGACGATTGATGCTGCAAGGCTTCGAACACTAAAAACTCATCGTCTTTTAAACTAGATTCATCTACCGTTTGCACTTTGCTTTTGGTAACCACCGTTTCACTTTCCAATATAAAAGCATTGGGCAACGCCGCCCGCATAACATCGCCCAGCGTGCACATATAATAATTGGCTATCCACTGCCAAAGTTTTAATTGCATTGGGTTAACAACGGGAACTTCATCTAAAATTTGCTGGATATCTTTAGCCTCATAAGCTGTTGGCGCATCTGTATGAATTTTAAAAACAATCCCTGTATAAATTTTCGACTTTCCGAAGGGTACAGCCACACGAACACCTGGTTTTAAAAAATTAGCTTCTGCCGGCGTTACGCTGTAGGTAAACAGTTTTTTTAACGGTATGGGAATGATGACATCTATAAAATTTGGCATAGGCTAATGTCTTTTCTTTAATTTGTTTAAAGACACATTTAGCTCGTAACCCAAAAGTAAGATATTGGCATTTATCCATAGGTAAAATAGCAAAATAAGCAGGGCTCCAATAGAACCATAAAGCTTATTGTATTGGCTAAAATTTTCGATATAAAGGCCAAACAAAAATGATGTGAGCATTATTAAAAAGGTGGTAAAAATAGCCCCCACTGAAAAGAATCTTGATTCTCTACCTTCGCGTGTTCCAAAATAATACAAGGTTGCTGTTGCCAGATACACCATGAGCACGAAAAAGAGGTATTGCACTACGTTGGTCCAAAACACACCGTTCGAATCAACGTGGTAACCCCTGCTTTCCAGCACACCCAACACACCCTGAACGACATAAATTTGAATGTACCCCAAGACTGCAATGGTAACAATGAGTAAAAAAGCTAAAATAAGGGCGATACCAAGAGCGAATAAATATTGGCGGAACACATTGCGTGTAAGCTGCTCATGATACGAGTTTTCAAACCCCGAAAACACAGCGTTTACGCCATTGGCCATTAAAAGAATTGATAAAACAAATACAGAAGACAACAGCCCCCCACGTTGCGATTGGTCTATATTTTCAAAGATATTTTTAAAGAAAAAATCGGATGTTGTTGGTGGTAAAAAAGATTCTAAAAACCTTAAAAACTCTACTTTAAAATCATCGATTGGCACATACGGAATAACGATAAGCACAAAAAGCAAAAAGGGAAAAATTGCCGTAAAAAAGCTAAAGGCAATAGCACTCGCCCTTGTTGTTAAAGCGCCTCGAACAACACCTGTTATGTATAGTTCCAACAAATCGTAAAAAGACAAGCCTTCGAGACCGGGCAACTTCAACTGTTTAAAAAACCGCACCAATACATTAACTACAGGTATTTTATCCAGTCTATCCTCTAAAGGTTTTGTCATTAATAATTTGCTTTTGCTGTTGTAAGCAAAGTTATTAAATTTAGCTTTTGCATTTAAAATTTATGTTGCCAATTTAAATATAGATACATTTATTTTACAGCTTTTAAGCTCATATCCATATTATAAACCGAATGTGTCAAGGCCCCACAAGATATATAGTTCACGCCGCACTCGGCATAATGACGAATGGTTTCTTCGTTAATATTTCCCGAAGACTCAGTCAAACATTTATCACCAATTATTTTTACGGCCTTTCTGGTATCTTCGTAGTCAAAATTATCTAATAAAATTCTATAAACACCATCGTTCTGAAGAATTTCTTCAACCTCTATGAGGTTACGTGCTTCAACCATTATGAGCAGGTTTCTACCGGTTTCTTCCAAATATTGCTTGGTCATTTCAATGGCTTTGGTTATTCCGCCGGCAAAATCAATATGATTGTCTTTTAGCATAATCATATCGTACAATGCAAATCTGTGATTTTCGCCACCTCCAATTTTAACGGCCCATTTTTCGAGCACTCGAATGCCAGGTGTTGTTTTTCTGGTATCTAGAATTTTGGTTTTTGTACCTTCAACCAAATCAACAAACATTCTAGTTTTTGTAGCAATGGCACTCATGCGTTGCATAGCGTTTAAAACGGTGCGCTCTGCTTTTAAAATAGATTGGGAAGGTCCTTCAACATACATCACCACATCTCCAAAAGTTACCTCGGTGCCATCCTCTATACGTACATCCAATTTTAAATTTTTATCGACGTAAGCAAAAACTTTTTTGGCAAAATTAACACCTCCAATAATGCCTTTATCTTTTACCAGAAGCTTAGCCCTGCCTCGAGCATTTTCTGGAATACATGCTAAGGAACTGTGGTCGCCATCACCTACATCTTCTCTTATGGCGTTTTCTATTATCCCTTTAACTTCGCTATCAAACTGTTCTTGTGTAATCATTATTTGTTGATTAGTTTTGAGCAAAAATAAGAAATTGATTTACTTATTTAAATTTAAATTTTATCAAATTTATATTTTTTACGTTATTTAGATGCGTTTTTCATAAACATAAAGCACTAATTTTGTTTTTATGACCATTAGACTCATTGCTATAGGCAAAACAGACAGCAAGCAACTTAATGTATTGATTAACGAATACATAAAACGATTAGGACACTACATTAAATTTGAATTGGATGTTATTCCAGACATAAAAAATGCCAAAAATCTGAGTGAGGCGCAACAAAAACAAAAAGAGGGCGAACTTATTCTAAGAAAATTAAAACCGACCTACAAACTTATACTATTGGATGAAAACGGGAAACAGTTTGATTCTCTGGCATTTTCATCGTATTTACAAAAACAAATGAACGCTGGCCTAAAACAACTGGTTTTTGTTATTGGAGGACCTTATGGGTTTTCGGAAGATGTCTATAAAAAAGCTAATGGGAAAATATCATTGTCTAAAATGACATTTTCCCATCAAATGATTCGTTTGTTTTTTATTGAACAGTTGTACAGAGGGTTCACCATTTTAAAGAACGAACCCTACCACCACCGTTAATATGTCTTGTAAACTTGTTTCCGTTTTTTTAACTGGCGCTCTAAATCGCTAATGGTCTCCCTAACGGCCACCTCATAATTATGTTCTTCTGAAGTCGCATATAGCCTTGGGCCGGGCAAACTCAATTCTATATTACATATTTTACCTTTATCATGGTGTTTCTCATCCTTTTTGAAATATACTGTGGCTCCAATTAAAAACTCGTATCTGTTAAATAATTTTTCTAACTTTTCTTCTGTAAAAGCCGAGAGCGTTTCACTTACATCTACACCTACATATTGAATGTTTACTGTCATAATCTAATCGTTTTAATAATTAATTTCAATGGTAAGATACAAGTTTTTTGAGGAATTCATAGTGACAAAAATCATAAAATTATTAGAAATACATACTGGGCAGAGCAACAACACTTAATTCGTTTTTAAAACTTATTTTTGTGCGACCAAAAATTATAATTATGGAACTTGTATTCGCTACAAATAACATCAACAAAATAAAAGAAGTTCAAGCTTTAACCCCTTCCAACATTAAACTTTTGAGTTTAAAAGACATAGGATGCCTTGAAGACATACCCGAAACCCAAAACACCATAGAAGGCAACGCCGTACAAAAGGCCGAATACATTAAGACACATTATGGCTACGACTGTTTTGCCGATGATACCGGACTAGAAGTCGAAGCGCTTAACGGTGCTCCAGGTGTGTACTCTGCCCGATATGCTGGCGAACAAAAAAACGCAGAAGCCAATATGCAAAAACTGCTTTCTGAATTGCAAAAAGCCTCAAGCAGAACTGCACAGTTTAAAACCGTTATTGCACTTTATTTAAATAATGAGCTACTTTGTTTTACCGGTATCTGCCTCGGGGAAATAACAGTAACCCAACATGGCAAAAAAGGATTTGGCTACGACCCCATTTTTAAACCTGAGGGGCACGAGCAAACTTTTGCCGAAATGGATTTAAGTTTAAAAAATAAAATTGGCCACCGTGGTAAAGCTGTAGCCCAACTGGTTGATTTTTTAAACGCCTTATAGCATATAAATAAAAAACCATAATTAGGTATTGCCTGTTAATATTCTTTATGTTACTTTTAAATTATGATGACAGAGGAATACATTGAAAAAGAAAATGCTGCGATTACCAAAGCTTACAAAGAGCTTTTAAAAGTTAGTTACACCACCTTGACCGATGGCGACAAAAAGCTGATAAGAAAAGCTTTTGAAGTTGCCATGGATGGACATAAAGACCAACGAAGAAAATCTGGAGAGGCCTACATATTCCACCCGCTTGCAGTAGCCAAAATAGTGGCTCAAGAAATTGGTCTTGACGGTACATCAATTGCCGCTGCCCTGCTCCACGATGTTGTTGAAGACAGTCCAGATTATCAAATTGAGGATATCGAAAAGCTCTTCGGAAAAACCATTGCCACAATTGTTGATGGGTTAACAAAAATATCATCGTTAAGCAAAGAAAAAGACATGGATGTTTCTTTGCAAGCAGAGAACTTCCGTAAAATGCTGCTCACGCTAAATGACGATGTGCGTGTTATCATTATAAAAATTGCCGACAGGCTGCACAACATGCAAACCATGGATTCTATGCGTGCAGACAAACAGGTGAAAATAGCTTCAGAAACACTTTACATCTACGCCCCTTTAGCGCACAGAATAGGGTTGTACAATATAAAAACAGAACTTGAAGATTTAGGCTTAAAATATACCGAACCCGATGTTTACAACGACATTCTAAGTAAAATTAAAGAAAGTAAAGACGAACAAGATGCCTACATTGAAAAGTTTAGTGCGGTAATAAAAAACTCCCTCGATAAAGAACACCTAAACTATACTATAAAAGGGCGCCCTAAATCTATTTTCAGCATCAGAAAAAAAATGATCAATCAAGGGGTTTCTTTCGATGAAGTTTATGATAAGTTTGCCATCAGAATAATTTATGAATGTGACAGCGATCCGCACAACGAAAAGTTTTTGGCTTGGAAAATTTACTCCATAGTTACAGACCATTTCAGGCCAAACCCCATACGGTTACGCGATTGGATTTCTTCTCCAAAATCAACGGGATACGAAGCTTTACACATTACTGTTATGGGGCCAAGAGGCCGCTGGGTAGAAGTACAGATACGAAGTGAACGCATGAACGAAATTGCGGAAAAAGGCTATGCTGCACATTACAAATACAAACAAGGCAACGAAAAAGAAGATAATTTAGAGAGCTGGATTAATCGCCTACAGGAAGCACTTGAAAATCCAGAAACAAATGCTGTAGATTTTGTAGAGCAGTTTAAACTCAACCTTTACTCTAAAGAAATTTTTGTTTTTACTCCTGCCGGAGATTTAAAATCGTTGCCAAAAGGCGCTACGGCACTCGATTTTGCTTTTCATATCCATACCGAAATTGGCATGAAAACGCGTGGTGCCAAAGTAAACAATAAATTGGTAACCTTAAGCCACGAACTTAAAAGTGGAGACCAAGTTGAAATTTTAACCGCCGAAAACGCTAAACCAAATGCCAACTGGCTCGACTATGCCACTACAGCAAGAGCACGGAGCAAAATAAAATCGGCCCTGCGTGAAAACAAAAAGATTATTGGTGAAGACGGCAAAGAATTGCTACGCCGTAAACTAAAGCAACTAAAAATTACGCTTAATGAAGAATCTGTAAACGATATGGTTAGATTCTTCAAACTTAAAACAAGCCTAGATTTATTTTATAGAGTTGGTGTGGGCACCATAGACAACAACATGCTTAAAAGCTACGCGTCTTCAAGAAGTAACGCTTTTATGAGCTTCATAAAAAACAGAATCAACAAAAAAACTCCAATCAAAAAGGAGGAAATAGAAAAAGAAGAGATTACTGTTAATTTTGATTCACTTGTTTTTGGTAAAGAAGAAGAAAAACTCGACTATAAATTAGCAAACTGTTGTAATCCCATTCCGGGAGATGCTGTTTTTGGATTTCTAACGGTTAACGAAGGAATCAAGGTGCATAAAAAAAATTGCCCAAATGCCGTTAGTTTGCAATCCAATTACGCTTACCGAATCATGTCCGCCAAATGGATAGACTCCACACAGCAAGAGTTTTTGGTTAAAATTGTACTTGCCGGAATTGACCACATTGGGCTTGTTAAGGATATAACCACCGTCGTTTCTGAAAATATGCACGTAAACATGAAAAGCATAAGCTTTGAAAGTAATGACGGTTTATTTTCTGGAAAAATCAATGTCGTGGTTAAAAACAATACCATAATAAAAAAGCTATTAGATAGGCTTAAAAAAATTAATGGCATTGATAAGGTTACCAGAGTGTAAAAAAAGTGTAAATTTGCCACGAAATTATGGATGCTAAACCAGACACTAAAAATCAAGAGATTGTAAAAAACGTGTTTACAACGTTTCTTGAAGCTAACGGACACCGCAAAACGCCCGAGCGATACGCCATACTACAAGAAATCTATAATAACAACGAACATTTTGATATAGAATCGCTATATCTTAACATGAAGAACAAAAAATACAGGGTTTCTCGTGCTACGCTGTATAATACAATAGAACTTCTTTTAGAATGTGGTTTGGTTAGGAAGCATCAGTTTGGACAAAACCAAGCACATTATGAAAAATCATACTTTGATAGGCAGCACGACCACGTTATCCTAACCGATACAGGCGAAGTTATAGAATTTTGCGACCCAAGAATTCAATCTATAAAAAAAACTATCGAAGAGGTTTTCGACATTGAAATTAACAACCACTCGCTCTATTTTTACGGAAATAGAAAATCAACAAACAAATAACTAATTTTTACAATGGCAGTAGATTTACTACTAGGACTACAATGGGGAGACGAAGGCAAAGGAAAAATTGTTGACGTTCTAACATCAAACTACAACATTATAGCCCGTTTTCAAGGTGGACCAAATGCTGGGCACACCCTAGTTTTCAACGGAAAAAAACACGTTTTACATACTATTCCTTCTGGAATATTTCATGATGATGCTACCAACCTTGTTGGTAATGGCGTGGTTATAGACCCCGTAATCTTTAAAGGTGAGCTTGATAAACTTGAAGCGCAAAACGTAAACTATAAAAAATCGCTTCTAATTTCACGCAAAGCACACATTATATTGCCTACGCACCGCTTATTAGATGCTGCTAGTGAGGCTTCAAAAGGTAAAGCTAAAATTGGTTCAACCTTAAAAGGTATTGGACCAACTTACATGGATAAAACCGGAAGAAACGGACTTCGTGTTGGTGATTTAGAGCTTAGCGACTGGAAAGAACGCTACAGAAATCTGGCGGATAAACATGAGAAAATGATAGCCTTCTACGATGTTGATATTGAATACGACTTAAAAGAACTTGAAGGTGAGTTTTTTAACGCTATCGAAACGTTAAAATCGTTAAAGTTTATCGATTCAGAAGAATATATTCACCAGGCACAAAAATCTGGAAATACCATTTTGGCCGAAGGCGCCCAAGGCTCACTGTTGGATATTGATTTTGGAACCTATCCATTTGTAACGTCCAGCAATACAACTGCTGCTGGAGCCTGTACTGGCTTAGGGGTTGCTCCTAACCAAATAAAAGAGGTTTTTGGTATTTTTAAAGCTTATACGACGCGTGTTGGATCTGGACCGTTCCCTACCGAATTATTTGACAAAGACGGCGAAACTATGGCCAAAGTAGGTCATGAATTTGGCGCAACAACGGGTCGCCCTAGACGCTGTGGTTGGTTAGATTTGGTGGCCCTAAAATATGCCTGCCAAGTTAATGGCGTTACCCAATTGATGATGATGAAAGCCGACGTGCTTTCTGGTTTTGACACCTTAAAAGTATGCACAGAGTATAAATACAAAGGCCAAACCATTTCGCATTTACCTTACAATATAGAACCTGAAAACGTAGAACCTGTTTACACGGAGTTCAAAGGTTGGGCAGAAGATTTAACCAGTATGTCCGAAGCTTCAGAACTACCAAAAGCACTTAACGATTATATTGCGTTTTTAGAAAAAGAATTGGAAACACCTATCACTATTGTTTCGGTTGGACCAGACAGAAAACAAACCATTTTCAAGAATTAAAAATTTATAATATTTTTATTTCAATAAAAAAGCTCCAATGTTTTTCAACTTTGGAGCTTTTACTTTTATGGAAAGTTTAATTAAACTTTAATAGTACATCCAATAGCCTTTGTTTCTTTTTCAGGCACCTCTTCACCAGCCAATAACGCATCAACAGCATTTTCAACATACTTTGTTGTTACATCCGAAGCATCTTTATAATTATCATCAATCGCCCCAATGTATTTTACCACATTACCTACCTTAGTTTTCTGTAGCACAAAAATATGTGGCGTTTTTGTTGCCCCATATTTAGGAAAGACACTTTGCTCTGCATCAATTAAATAAGGAAACGTAAACCCTTTACTTTCTGCTCTTTCGCGCATGGCATCTAAATTATCACCAGGTTTTACCTCAACATTGTTGGGCATAATGGCTATTACCGGATACCCCTTTTCTTCATATTTATTGTTAAGCGCTATAATTCTATCTTCGTACATCACAGCATACGGGCATGTATTACAGGTAAATGTTACAATAAATCCTTTGGCTTCATGATAATCAGAAAGTGACACCATGTTGCCATCGCTGCTTTCTAAAGAAAAATCTTCGGCTATATCGCCAATTTTATAACCGTTATCTACGGTAAATGCACTAATTAATATCACAATTAATACTGCTGAAAACAATTGTAATGACTTTTTCATATTATTATAGATTTAAAAATTGTTTTACTTCTAATTCTAAGGCTTCATAATTAAAAGAGCGCTCATAAAACCGTTGCTCGTTATTTTTATAAATAATTGTAGCAGGAATAGCGCCCGTCCATTTTTCGCTAACTTTCGGAATCCAAGTATTCATATCGGGGTCATCCAAAGCCACCACCCTACTCTCAAAGTTATTTTCTTTTATAAAGGGCATCAGTTTCTTTTCATACAAATGCGGAAAATCCAAACTAACCAATAACACCTCCACGCCTTTGCCTTTATAGGTTTTATTAAGTCGTTCAAAATAAGGCAACTCTTTTACACACGGGGCACACCAAGTCGCCCAAAAGTTAATAACATGAATTTTATTGTCTTGCTTGTTCAAGAATTTTTCTAAACCAGAAAAATCATAAACTTCCAGACTTACATCTTTTTGGTGATTTTCAACAACATGAATTTCATGAAACGTTCCTACATTTTTCTTTTTTCCATCAAAACAACTTACCAGAAATAATAAACTAAGACTTAATATTTTTAATTTCATGCATATAAATTTAATTAATCAATTAAGTCTCTGTATTTTTTTAACAGTATTTTAAGTTAAAACATGCGAACCTCTATTTTTATGATCAAAAATTTGAATTATTTCTGTAAATTTGTATATACAACTGTTAATGGATGAAAATAGAAGACATTCTAAAAACAAGCTCTAACATACCATTACAAAAAAAAGTTGTAGTGAGCCTTTTGCATACCTACGGTATTGTTAACGTTCAATTAAATGATGTTCTTAAACCTTATGGTATATCAATTCAGCAATTTAATGTGCTTAGAATTTTACGCGGACAAAAAGGCACTCCCGTTACCCTAGCAACCATACAAGAACGTATGGTAAATAAAATGAGCAACACCACACGACTAGTTGACAAACTAATAAAAAAGCAATACGTAACCAGAAGCAAAAACAAGCAAAACAAAAGAAAAATAGATATTACGATTACAAATGAAGGACTTAATTTTCTAAATAAAATAGACAGTTTGGTTGAAAGAACCGAACAAAATATCACAAAGCCTTTAAATGACGATGAAAGGCTCGAACTCATCCGATTATTGGGCAAATTGAGATTAATAGCAAACCAACCAAGTTCGAGCAAACCCTAATAACCAAGAAAAACTACCATTTTGCAATGGTAGTTTTTTATTAAAAAACCTGTCTTTCTTTTGGGTAATAATTTTTTCATTTCTATATTTGAGCCATTAAAAATAAAACGATGAATAAAACTTTAAATAAAACTTGGTGGTGGTGCTTTAGAAACTAAAAATTCGTGAAGTAAAAACCTAGTATATTTAAAACTCAAAATATTCAAAAAGGCTTGTCAATTCACGACAAGCCTTTTTATTTGTTCAGAAATAAAATTATAAATGGAAAAATACAGCCTTTATACACATCATAAAAGAATTTTAACCGATACCATAACCCCGGTTACAGTGTATTATAAAATTCGTGATAAATACCCTAACAGCATCCTATTGGAAAGTGGTGACTACCACCGTAACCACAAAAACTTTTCGTATATCTGTTTTAACCCCATTGCGTCCATAAAGGTAGAAAACGAAGTAATTTCGCAAACTTTTCCAGACGGAAGCACCACAAATTTAAACATCACCGACGATGTTAACGTTGTGAATGAAATCTATAATTTCACCAAGCGATTTGATGCGAAATCTGAAGAGAATTTCAAATTCATCAACAATGGTATTTTTGGTTATACCGCTTATGACGCTGTTAGGTATTTTGAAGATATTGAAATTGGCAAAAAAGACAATTCGGTAACTGTACCCGATGTGTATTATGCGGTTTACAAAAACATTATAGCCATCAATCATTTTAAAAACGAAGCTTACATTTTCGCACATTGTTATAACGACAATGAAAATAACATCGATGAAATAGACAAGCTCATCAATATCCAAAATTTTGCCTCTTACAATTTCAATACCAAAGGCGAAATTGAATCTAATTTAACCGATGACGAGTTTAAAGAAAATGTTGAGTTAGCTCGAAAACATTGTCAACGTGGTGATGTGTTCCAATTGGTTTTGTCGAGGCGTTTTTCACAAAAATTTGCTGGCGACGATTTTAACGTTTATCGTGCCCTACGCAGTATAAATCCATCTCCTTATCTCTTCTATTTCGATTATGGGGATTTTAAAATTTTTGGCAGTTCACCTGAAGCTCAACTTGTGGTTTCTGATGGTATGGCCGAAATACACCCCATTGCAGGAACTTTTAAACGTACTGGCGATGATGCACAAGATGCTATTTTAGCCGAAAAATTAAAAAATGACGACAAAGAAAATGCAGAACACGTAATGTTGGTCGATTTGGCCAGAAACGACTTAAGTCGCCACGGTAGTCAAGTATCGGTTGAAACCTATCGTGAAGTTCAGTTTTTCTCTCATGTCATCCATTTAGTAAGTAAGGTTATCGGAAAAAAACACGACACCACATCTACCATGCAAGTGGTAGCCGATACTTTTCCTGCCGGAACCCTAAGTGGTGCACCAAAACACATGGCCATGCAGCTTATTGAAAAATATGAAAAAACAAGCCGCGGCTATTACGGTGGCGCCATTGGATTTATGGATTTTGAAGGTAATTTTAACCACGCCATCATGATTCGCACCTTTTTAAGTAAAGATTATAAATTAAACTGGCAAGCCGGTGCAGGAATGGTTTCAAAATCAAACCAAGAAAACGAATTACAAGAAGTTTACAATAAATTAGGCGCATTAACCAAAGCTATCAAAATAGCAGAAGACATTTAAAAATGAAAAAAGTATTAGTTATAGATAATTACGACAGCTTTACTTACAACCTGGTGCATTACTTAGAAGATTTAAACTGCGATGTTACGGTTGTAAGAAACGACAAATTAGCTTTGGAAGATGTTGAACAGTTCGATAAAATTGTACTTTCTCCCGGGCCAGGCATACCCGACGAAGCAGGTTTATTAAAGCCCATCATAGCGAAGTATGCACCAACCAAAAGTATTTTGGGTGTATGTTTAGGTCAACAGGCCATAGGTGAAGTTTTTGGCGGGTCGCTAATAAATTTAAAGGAGGTGTATCACGGCGTGGCCACCGAAGTTGAAATATGTGTGGATGATGAAGCCATCTTTAACGGGTTGAGCAAAACCATAGAAGTTGGCCGATACCACTCGTGGGTAATAAACCCTATATTACCTGACAGACTGGAAGCAACATCTTACGACAAAAACGGACAAGTGATGTCGTTGCGTCATAAAGATTACGACGTTAAAGGGGTGCAATACCATCCTGAATCGGTTTTAACGCCAGACGGAAAAAAGATATTGGAGAATTGGGTAAATAGCTAAAATTAAAATGAAAGACATACTAAACAGACTTATAAATCACGAAACCCTTTCAACCGAAGAGGCCAAAAAAGTTATCGTCAATATATCCAACGACAAGTATAACCCAAGCCAAATAGCATGTTTCTTGTCGGTTTTCATGATGCGTAGCATTACCATTGAAGAACTCTCCGGGTTCAGAAATGCGCTATTGGAACTTTGTGTTCCTATTAATCTCAACGATTACAATGCGATTGATATTGTAGGTACGGGTGGCGATGGCAAAAACACGTTTAACATTTCAACTCTATCGTCGTTTATAACGGCTGGCGCGGGCGTAAACGTTTCAAAACATGGTAATTATGGCGTATCATCAACCTCAGGCTCTTCCAATGTCATGGAGTCTTTAGGTGTAAAATTTTCTAACGACGAAGATTTTTTAAAATGTTGTTTAGACGAAGCAGGCATTTGTATTTTGCACGCACCGCTTTTTCATCCCGCCATGAAAAACGTGGCTCCTATTCGTAAAGAGTTGGGCGTAAAAACGTTTTTTAACATGTTAGGCCCCATGGTAAATCCGTCGTTTCCCAAAAACCAATTGTTGGGCGTTTATAACCTAGAGCTTTTACGCCTATACAGCTTTATGTATCAAAATACCGATAAGCACTATAACATCGTGTATGCGCTTGATGGTTATGATGAAATTTCATTAACTGGAAAAGCAAAAATCATTTCCAATCATTCTGAAACAATTTTTTCGCCAGAAGATTTAGGAGTAAATTATGTGAATCAAAAAGATATTTTTGGAGGCGACACCATACAGGAGGCTGCCAATATTTTTGTTGAAATCATTAACGGAAATGGTACTGAAGCACAAAACAATGTGGTTTGTACCAATGCCGGTTTGGCCATTGCTACAACTAATCAAATTTCACATAAAGAAGGTTTCGAATTGGCCAAAGAATCATTATTTTCTGGTAAAGCCAAATCGAGTTTGGACAAATTGATTGAATTGAGTAAAAAATAAGTTGGTAATATTCAGTAATCAGTTGGAAGTCAAATCGACAAAAACTGAAGACTGAAGACTGAAGACTGAAACATGAACATTTTAGATAAAATAGTAATAGACAAACGGAACGAAGTAAATCTTAGAAAAGGTTTAATTCCGGTTTCACAACTTGAGCAATCTGTACTCTTCAAAAGAGAAACCGTTTCATTGTCCCGTAAATTACGGAATAGTGACTCGGGTATTATCGCCGAACACAAAAGGCGCTCTCCTTCCAAATCGGTTATCAATAACACTTTAAACGTACAAGATGTAGCCTCTGGTTATGAGAATGCAGGCGTTTGCGGTATGTCGGTTTTAACAGACGGAAAATATTTTGGCGGTTCGTTAGACGACTTATTAACCGCCCGAGCCAGTTGCAATTTGCCGCTCTTGAGAAAAGAATTTATTATCGACGAGTATCAAATATTAGAAGCTAAAGCATACGGTGCCGATGTAATTTTACTGATTGCTGCTATTTTAACCAGAGATGAAATCAAACAATTTTCAAAGCTTGCTAAAAGTTTACAATTAGATGTGCTTTTAGAAATTCACAATGAAGAGGAATTACATAAATCGGTTATGCCAAGCTTGGACATGTTAGGCGTTAATAACAGAAACCTAAAAACTTTTGATGTTAGCTTAGAAACAAGTAAAAACCTGAGCACTTTAATTCCAGACGAATTTGTAAAAGTTTCTGAAAGTGGCATCAGTAAGATTGAAGCGATTAAGGAACTCCAACCATTTGGCTACAAAGGCTTCTTAATTGGTGAAAACTTTATGAAAACAGATAATCCAGGAGAAAGCGCTACGGTGTTTATTAACAAATTAGAAAAATAACGTTATTGCAAGGAGGAACGACAACGTAATCTTTTCAACAGATTGCTTCACGACGTTCCCTATGAAAACAAACAATAAAATGAAACTGAAAATCTGCGGCATGAAATACCAAGACAATATTGAGCAAGTTGCAACTTTGCAGCCCGATTATCTTGGGTTTATATTTTACGAAAAATCCGCAAGGTATTTTGAGGGTGATACCGTTCCTAAATTGCCAAAATCGATTAAAAAAGTTGGCGTTTTTGTTGATGCCTCTTTAGAGTTTGTTGAGGAGAAAATAAATCAGCTCGATTTACAAGCTGTTCAGTTGCATGGCAAGGAATCGCCAGAGTATTGTAACGCTCTGCGTCATGCTTACAGCAACCTTGAAATCATCAAAGTGTTTTCAATAAAAGATGAATTTAATTTTGAGGTGCTAAAACCTTACGAAAAAGTTGTTGATTACTTCCTTTTCGATACCAAAGGAAAACTACCGGGCGGCAATGGCTATACCTTTAATTGGAAGGTCTTGAACAACTATCCATCAACGAAACCGTTCTTTTTAAGTGGCGGCATTGGTATTGAGGAAGTGGATAAAATAAAAACATTTAACCAAAGTGATGCTTCAAAATATTGTTATGCCTTAGACGTTAACAGTAAATTTGAAATTAAGCCTGGATTAAAGCATATTGAATTATTAAAAGAATTTAAAGCTAGTTTATCATTCCGCACTTAATGCGGAATCCATTATAAACCGGAACTAAAAATAAAAAGATCCCCGTCTCCACGGGAGTGACAAAATAAAATGAAAAATTACAACGTAAACGAAAAAGGCTATTATGGCGAGTTTGGGGGGGCTTTCATCCCCGAAATGCTCTACCCCAATGTAGAGGAACTGCGCCAAAAATATTTAGAGGTTATGGCTGAACCATCTTTTAAAGCAGAATTTAATCAGCTTTTAAAAGATTATGTTGGTCGGCCTTCCCCATTGTATTTTGCAAAGCGCCTTTCTAAAAAGTACAATACTAAAATTTATTTGAAGCGCGAGGACTTAAACCATACGGGCGCCCACAAAATAAATAACACTATTGGGCAAATATTAATGGCCAAACGTTTGGGCAAAACCCGAATTATTGCCGAAACTGGTGCCGGACAGCACGGTGTGGCCACGGCTACCGTTTGTGCTTTAATGGGATTGGAGTGTATTGTGTACATGGGCGAAATAGACATTGACCGACAAGCCCCTAACGTAGCCAGAATGAAAATGCTTGGCGCTAAGGTAATGCCTGCCAAATCGGGAAGTCGCACATTAAAAGATGCTACCAACGAAGCCATTCGAGATTGGATAAACAATCCCGTAAACACCCATTATATTATTGGTTCAGCCATTGGCCCACACCCTTACCCCGATATGGTGACTCGGTTTCAGTCAGTGATTTCCGAAGAAATAAAATGGCAATTAAAAGAGCACGAAGGACGTGAAAATCCCGATTATGTTGTAGCGTGTATTGGAGGCGGAAGTAATGCCGCAGGAACATACTATCATTATTTACACGAAGAAGATGTGAACATCATCGCTGTGGAAGCCGCCGGGCACGGTGTAGATTCTGGAGAAAGTGCCGCCACGTCGGTTTTAGGAAAAGAAGGCATCATCCATGGCTGTAAAACGCTGTTAATGCAAACCAACGACGGGCAAATTACCGAGCCCTACTCCATTTCAGCGGGGTTAGATTACCCTGGAGTTGGCCCCATGCATGCCCATTTGGCTAAAACGGGACGTGCAGAATTTATGTCCATTACCGATGATGAAGCCATGAACGCTGGCCTAGAACTTTGTAAATTGGAAGGCATTATTCCTGCTATTGAAAGTTCGCACGCTTTGGCTATTTTCGAACAGAAAACCTTCAACCCCGAAGACGTGGTCGTTGTAAGTTTGTCTGGGCGTGGCGATAAAGATTTGAATAATTATATTGAATATTTTAATATATAACCAGCGTCATGCTGAACTTATTTGGGCATCATAAGAAATAAAAATTGTCATTCCGTACATGATACGGAATCCATGAACTTTACAAATTTAAAAATAGATTCCTGCCTTCGCAGGAATGACAGATGAAATGAACAGAATAAATCAAAAACTAGAAGCAAACAAAAAGTTACTTTCTATATATTTCACAGCGGGCTACCCCAACCTCAACGATACGGTTTCCATTATTGAAAATTTGGAAAAAAATGGTGTCGATATGATTGAAATCGGTTTACCGTTTAGCGACCCGTTGGCCGATGGCCCAACCATCCAAGAAAGTTCTACAGCAGCACTGAAAAACGGCATGACCACCGAAACACTGTTCAACCAGCTAAAGGACATCAGAAAAACAGTTGAAATTCCTTTAATCATTATGGGCTATTTCAACCCGATGTTGCAATATGGCGTTGAAAACTTCTGTAAAAAATGTCAGGATATAGGTGTTGATGGGCTTATTATCCCAGACTTACCAGTTGATGTTTATCATGAGCAGTACCAAGCCGTTTTCGAAAAATACGGACTCATCAATGTGTTTTTGATTACACCACAAACTTCAGATGAACGCATACGCTACATCGATTCTGTTTCCAACGGATTCATCTATATGGTTAGCAGTGCTAGTGTTACGGGATCGCAATCTGGTTTTGGCGACATCCAGAAACACTATTTTCAGCGTATCTCGAATATGAACTTAAAAAACCCTCAAATTGTAGGGTTTGGCATTAATAACAACGAAACCTTTACGCAAGCTACAGCATATGCAAAAGGGGCCATTATTGGTAGTGCATTTATAAAGTTTATCACGAATAATTCCGTTGAAAATATTGCTAAGTTTGTAAAATCTATTAGATGATTTTATGTACCCCAATATTTCAACAAAAGTGAACATATTAAATCAAACCGTTTATAAAACTGCCATTGAAACTAACTAAAAACTTCAAGCTTATCGTTTTACTATGCCTAACTTTGGGCTTAGCACCTTTTTTTCCTGAACCTCATATTTGGGGAAAACTAAAATGGATTGCTGGCGGCGCCAAGGGCATGGCATTTATAGACTGGTTCGATGTTGTGCTTCACGGTTTTCCATTTGTATTGCTTCTTGTAGCTTTAGCCTTAAAACTACAAAAAAAGTAACACTTGGTTTTAACAGGAAAACCCTAGGTTTTAAGATAGTTTTAATAAAATTTTGATTCATTTTTTTTATCTTAAGATAAACCAAAAAATAGAAACACAATGGGAATTATTGAAGATAAAAAGAAATTTGAACGCACTAAAGAACAAAAAAATCCATTAAACCCTAGTGGCGATATCGACCAAGATAGAAACCAGTTTGATATTGATGAGAAAACCATAAAAAAGCAGCAAAACAAAAGTTAATTTAATTATGCTGTTTAAAAAAAACAGAATAACCTATTCTACTTTTAGAATAGGTTATTTTTTTATATTTATCCCACAAAAACCACCCAGATGCCTCTGAATATTGTTTTAATTGAACCCGAAATACCAAATAACACCGGAAATATTGGTCGCTTAGCATTGGCTTCTGGTTCTACCTTGCACTTGGTTAAGCCATTTGGATTCGAAATTAACGATACGCGATTAAAACGTGCTGGCTTGGATTATTGGCAACATTTAAACATAACCTATTACAACAATATTGACGTTTTTTTTGAAACCCATCATGATAAACCTATGGCTTTTCTCTCCAGCCATGGCACAAAAAACCATTGGGATATTTCGTTTAAAGACGATATGTTTTTAATCTTCGGAAAAGAATCAGTAGGTCTGCCCAAACCTTTGATTGAAAAACACCAAAGTCAACTTTTTAAAATTCCGTTACACAGCCCCCACGTACGAAGTCTAAATTTGGCAAACGCTGTTAGCATTGTTATTTACGAAGGTCTTAGACAATTATAAAAGCTTGCTATAATAGCAAAATTATTCTTACATTTAACTCACTAAACTAAACATCAACAATACTGATATTTTCACTATGAAAAAACCTTTACTTTTAATTGTTACTTCTCTAATTTTTACGTTTGCAACGTACAATTTATTGGCCCAGCCTAATTTTGACTTGGTTGGATTCGCTACGGAAAACGGAGGAACAACAGGTGGCCAAGCAGGCTCTACCGTTACTGCAAACACATTTACGGAACTGAAAAGTTATGCCGAAAGTGCTACACCATACGTCATTATGGTTAACGGCACCATAGAAAATGGCCCTGAAGGTGGCAGAATAAGCATTGCCTCAAACAAATCGATTATTGGAGTTGGCAGCGATGCTTTTTTGTACGGTATTGGGCTTGAAGTAAAAAACAATAGTAATGTGATTATCCAAAACTTAAAGATTTCATTAACTGGAGTTACGACCAGAACAGACAAAGCTGGTGTTTATTCATCGACTGGAGACAATGGCCTACCTCAAATATTAGTGAATGGTGGTGATTGCATTTCAATAAACGGCAATTCTACCAATATATGGATTGACCACTGTGAGATTTTTTCTGAAGACCCCGATGTGCAAACCAATAAGGATTTATATGATGGTTTGATTGACATAAAAAACAACTCGGGCTTTATAACCATTTCTTGGTGTTACTTACACGACCATCATAAAGGTGGTTTGGTTGGTTCCAGTGATAGTGACCTGTGGACAGATAGAAAAGTTACCATGCATCATAATCATTACGATAAAGTGAAACTAAGAGTCCCAATGTACCGCGGATCAACTGGGCACTTTTTTAATAATTATATAAATGAAGCTGAAGACGCCACCGAAATAAGAGCCAACACCTGTGTTCGTGTAGAAAAAAACTACTATGAGCCGCTTCATTATTCCATTTACACGCCATCTGATTCACCTGGTAAAACTGAACGCATCGACAATATTATTGTAAGTCAGGCTTCACGTCCATTTCCAGAGGATTGCGTTGCCGATATCCCTTATGATTATGCTTCTGCTTTAACAACTAACACAACCGATGTTAAGACCATTGTCCCGCAGTATGCAGGTGTTGGTAAATTGGGGGACGACTGTAACGGTGATTATTTAGGGTCTGCTTATATTGACGATTGCGATACTTGTGTAGGCGGTAATACAGGACTTGAACCCTGCCAACTGGATTGTAACGGTGATGAAGATGGAACTGCGACCATTGACGGCTGTGGTATTTGTTCTGGAGGAAACACTGGGAATACTCCATGCGATGAAGACTGCAGTTGGGAAGCATACCAAGCTGAAGATGGAATTATGAGTTCTGGTAGTGTGGATTCCAACAACGAAGGCTTTACCGGTACTGGTTTTGTAAATACTGATAATAACGCCGGCGAATGGTGGGAAGGCACTGTTAACGTAACCGCAGCTGGCACTTATAATGTAAGATTCCGATATGCCAATGGCAGCACAGACCGCCCTATGAGTGTTAGTGTTAACAGTACAGAACAAATAAGCAATTTGAGTTTTCCAAATACAGGGAGTTGGACGACTTGGGATAACGTTTATTTTACTTTAAACTTAAATCAAGGCAGCAATACCCTCCGCTTTATAGCACTTGGTAGTTCTGGTGCAGCAAACCTCGATAGAATTGATGTTTGCTCGGGTGAAGTACTGTCCGTTTCAAAATCCGATTTAGAATCTTTGATACAATTGTACCCAAACCCAACAAAAAACACACTTATCCTGTCCCTTAAGGGTGGTATTAAAAACAATACCGTAATTCAGTTATACAATAGCCTAGGCGAACTGGTTATAAAAGATTATCAAGTAAAATCTGGCGAAGCGGTATTAAACCTACACCATTTAGGTGCTGGATTATATTTTGTAAAAGTGTCCAACGCTGAAAACACCATTGTTAAAAAAATAATGAAGCAATAATTAAAAATAAGCCTGAATTCAACTTTTTTATATTTTGAATTCAGGCTTTACTATTTCTTATTCTTTAGCATTTGCAAATACATGGCTTCTACCTTCGTTCGAGCCCACGGTGTTCGTCTTAAAAAAATCAAGCTAGATTTCACTGAAG
This sequence comes from Flavobacteriaceae bacterium GSB9, assembly GCA_022749295.1. Taxonomy (NCBI): domain Bacteria; kingdom Pseudomonadati; phylum Bacteroidota; class Flavobacteriia; order Flavobacteriales; family Flavobacteriaceae; species Flavobacteriaceae bacterium GSB9. Next base: position 3,381,273 of record CP062007.1, on the reverse strand, counting down.
GGTTATTAGTAAAGCACTTTATTTTGATTGTATAGCCCATATATTCCCAACCATAATGGGCCACCAGTTCATTTATAATTTGTTCTAGTTTAACACCATGTAACGGATTATTAGGTTGCGACTCCATAATGCTTTAATTATTATGCTTATTGCTACTACGCCCACGTCGCCTCGAGTTTACATTTTTACCCGAACTTCGGTTTGAATTTCTAGGGTTTCTTTGGTTTTTTCTACCCCGATTTTGTCCTGGTTTTATAGGCTCGGTGGAAGCATTAGAGTCGGGTTCAAACCCTTCAACAATTTCAACTTCTATTTTTTCACCTATTAGTTTTTCTATACTTTTTAAATAGGTTGTTTCATCCGCACTCACTAAAGATATGGCTTGACCGTTCGCCCCTGCTCTACCTGTTCGGCCTATTCGGTGTATGTAATCTTCAGAAATATTTGGTAATTCAAAATTAACCACATGTGGCAACAACGGAATATCCAATCCTCGCGCCGCAATATCGGTAGCCACCAAAGCTTTTACACTACCGCTTTTAAAACCGGATAAAGCTTTAGTTCGCGCACCCTGACTTTTATTACCATGAATGGCCGCTGCCGAGATACCGGCGCTTACCATTTTTTTGCACAGTCTATTCGCTCCATGTTTGGTGCGTGTAAATACTAAAACCTGTTGCCAGTTACCTTCTGAAATCAATTTGATAATCAGTCCCGTTTTTAAACCTTTAGCCACCCGATACACTTTTTGGCTTATGGCCTCAACCGCTGTATTTTCGGGTGTAGCTTCTACCTGTACAGGCTGATTTAAAATACCGTGCGCCAACTTTTTTATCTCTTTAGAAAAGGTGGCCGAAAACATTAAGTTCTGCCTTTTGTTGGGCATCATATCGATTACCCGTTCAATATCGCGTAAAAAACCCATATCGAGCATGCGATCAGCTTCATCCAATACAAAAATTTCTATTCGTTTTAGCGACAATAAACCTTGGTTTTGTAAATCAAGCAAACGTCCTGGGGTAGCCACTAAAATATCAACGCCTTTTCGTATTTGTGCTACCTGTGGCTTTTGGTTTACACCACCAAAAATAACGGCACTACGCAAATTCAAAAAGGCACTATATTCCTTAACATTGGCATATACCTGTGCCGCCAATTCGCGGGTTGGGGCTAATATTAAGGCACGGATAGGCCGGTATTTATCTTTTGGGTTTTCCGATAAAACGTGAAGCAAGGGCAAGGTAAAACCTGCTGTTTTTCCAGTACCGGTCTGTGCCGATGCCAATACATCCTTACCCTGTAAAACGGGCGGAATGGCTTTTTGCTGAATGGGACTTGGGGTGGTGTAACCTTTTTGATCCACCGCTTTTAATAAGGCTTCAGATAAGCCCAATGATTTGAATGTCATATATGCTATTTATAAGGAACCCAAATGGGCTTTGGCAAGTGGCTTAAATGCCTAATATTACCGTCCTCTTAATTAAGGCGCAAAGGTACAGCTATTTTATGGGTAATTAGGATTTATTTGAATGTGTAGGAATTTTTATCGATATTTATTATGTATTATATTAATAGTGTTATATCCTGTAGTTGAGCATAATTTGACCAAAAAATGATAATATTTATTTTAATCATTTTCTTTAGTTTTTCAATAGGCTATTCCCAAACAGCGGAATACGGAAAATTGACAAAAAAACGGAATATAAAATTTATATCACTAAAATTGGATATACTTTAAAGGTTGGAAATACTTTGACAATGGGTATTCCCTATTCTGACTTAGGATTTACTTATATTTCACAAGGTGGACAAAGAGTATCAAATACTTTAGTCGACAAAAAAATTGTTGTGAATAAATTAAAAACTTATGGAACGAAAAAAAAAAAAAAAAAACGGATACAAATTATATGCACATTTTAAAGGTTATGGGCTTCTCCCTGTTTTAATTGACTATGACACAGCATTGGAAGTGGAGAAATTAAAAAATCGAACGGAAAATTAACTAAAGAACAAGCTATCTCTAAATTGATAGAAGCAAAAGAATTATTAGAATTAAGAGTAATAACTGAAGAGCAATATGACAAATTAAAATCTCAATTGACACCTTTTTAATCCTGAATAAATAAACTATGTAGAACGACGGCTATAATTCATTAATGCGGGTTTTCTCGCAACAAACTCCTAACAAAGCATCTTAAAAAAACTCCCGATACTGCATCACCCTAAAATCGAAGGTGTTGAAATCGGGGTTTTTAGATTTTAGCTGTTTGTACAACGGCAATCGGCTAATAGAGATATTAGCTGCACCAGAGCCCGAGGTTAGTGAAACAGTTTTTATTTTACGGGGTTGTTCCATTTCGCCTCCACGCAAAACAACATCCTGCTCTACCGGAATAACGAATTCGTGGATTCGGGGCACTTCGTTTGAAACTAATTTCAATTTTAATCCGTATTCCTTTAAATGTTTTCTAAAAAAATATTCGGTACCGTTTTTACTATTTCCGCCAGTGAACAATAACGTATTAATATTTGGAAATGCTTTTAAATAGCCCACCACATCGCGTAGTTCGATGTTTACCATACCTAAATCTGAGGCATCTATTTTTTCGCGTTCGGCACTTTCCACAATATCACATACTCCAATTTTATGTTTTATTAAAAATGCTTCTCGCTGCTTCACAGCTTCTTCTGAATTATCGTAGCGCAAATTCAGATTATGAATTTTATCTATAAAAAGCCAAAGCGAATTATAATAGCTACCGTAACAAAAATCGACATCCTTTTCGAGCAATTGGCCCGTTGAAAATCGTGGTGGCGGTAAAGTGCCCACAATGAGCCTTGTAGTATCTTTGTTTATAAATGGTGGATATGGATGTTTATGGAAAAACAGAAATTTGAATTTTAGTTGTTAATTTATTATATTTTGACGACATGAAATTTATTAATCGTTCGTCAGTTCGAGTGAATTTCACGACAAAAAAGAGTGAAATTTGTATCGAGAAAGAGAATTTTTCATCACAAAATAGTTCTCGATACGATTTTTAGTCCCTCAAAATCTCTCGAACTGACGCGTAACTAGTTTTATGTTCTAAATGCACAACGAATGATGAACCACTAAAAATAAAAAACCATGGGTAAAGGCGATAAAAAAACGAAACGCGGAAAAATACACCGAGGCACTTTTGGCAAGCGAAGGCCACGCATAAAAAAGAAACCTTCAATTGAAACTAAAATTAATGTAGGCGAAAAGGCTAGTCCGAAATAGCAATTAATCGAATTCTTTTAATAGTTTTTCAACCTCAGCAATAGTGCCTCTGTAGAGACGCCTGTTAGGTTTGGTCATGTGGCTGGATTCATTAAAGATTTCATTCAAAATCTCTTTGGCTTCTGTCTCTTTTTTTATGCTCATTAAAAACTTGGCCAATATCAAGCGCTCTTCGTAAAAAGAGTATCTAATATCAATTTGACGCAAATGGGTTTCTGCTTCTCCAATGTTACCCATTTTTTCTAGTGACAGACCATATAGAAACTGGGTTCTCGACTTATAAAATTCTGGATGCCCTTTTATGTTTTCGGCATAATGAATAACGTTTTGGTAATCTTCAAGGTTAAAATAGGCATTAATTAATTTTTTGGCAGCGTAAAAATTATTTTGCGATTGATCTTTAAGCGCTTCCAAATAATGGGTGACAGCGTTATTATAATCTTTAATTTCTAAATAAGCATCGGCAAGATCTACACGATTTTGATACGTTTCAGAAAATTGCAACCTCTTTTCCAAATCCTTTACCTTTTTGGTTGGGTTGATGATGTGCGCCACTTCGTTGGTTATTTTTTCGGCATCTCGCTTGTTGTACACCTGTGTTATTAAATAAACAATACTGCCTATCACAGGTATAAACATAATGATAAAAAACCACCAAAACGGATTTTTGCGCGTAATGAGGTGGTAAACACAATAGCCCTGAAGCGCTAAAATGAGGTAATACTGCATAAAAAAACCTTTTATACAATAATAAGGATTATCTTATAAATACCAACTCTGTTTCGGTCGACATGTCTTCACTAAACCCATAACCTTCATAATTAAAACCTTTGATATCATCAATGGATTTTGCACCCGAATCTACAATATACCTAGCCATAAGTCCACGGGCTTCTTTAGCAAAAAAGGAAATGACTTTGTATTTACCATTTTTAAAATCTTTAAAAGTAATATTAACCACAGGGACTTTTAACGCTTTTTTATCAATCGCCTTAAAATATTCATTACTCGCCAAGTTTAAAAACAACTCATCATCTTCCAATTCTTCGTTAAGCGCTTTGGTAATGTCTTTTTTCCAGAATTCGTAAAGGTTTTTCTTTGTACCAACGGGCATTTTAGTTCCCATTTCCAAGCGATAAGGCTGTATTAAATCAGTCGGTTTCAATAACCCGTACAATCCTGAAAGAATACGCACGGTATTTTGGAGTGTTTCTATTTTATCTTTAGGAATGGTATAAGCACCCAATCCGCGGTAAACATCACCACTAAAGGCATAAATAGCGGGGCGGGCATTGTCGGTAGTAAAGGGTAGTTCCCAAGATTGATTGCGCTCATAATTTAATTGTCCCAAAGCATCAGAAATACTCATGAGTTTCGATAAACTTTTAGCCGATTTCTTTTTAAGTATTTTATTTAAGCGTTCCGATTGTTTTAAAAACTGAGCTTGGGTATGCTGTTCTGTTGGCAATTGGCTTTCAAAGTCTAATGACTTTGCTGGTGACAATACTAATTTCATATAAATATTTTCTGTATTTCTTTAAATAAGGATAAACTTAATTTCCGTGCAATCAAATTTACGATTACTAATTTATATATAATTCTTACCGTTAAAATTATTTTAAATGGCTATATAAAACGAATCTATAAGTTGATTTTGTCGCAATAAATGCCGAACTTCGTTAAGAGCAGGATTCTTCAATCACAGTAATTTAGCTTTGAACAAATCCTACTAATCTAATAACAAGGCACTAATTATTAAACGTAACATAAATTATGAGTTTGCTTTCTGAAAATGTAATACCTGGACACCACGGTAAAATTTTTGAAACCGACGCTACAAAAGACGACAGCGACAAATTGGAGACCATAAAGAAATTTATTCTGAAAATACCTGGAGTGAAAAAAGTATTTATCGACACCCAGAAGTTTCCGGTACAGATAGCTGTATATACCTCTGCCATGGTTAAGGTTGACGATATTGAAAACGCCGTAAAAAAAACGGGGCACCATGCCATCCCTAAAGGGCTATTTAAACTTTAAGGCATGAGTGAAAAAATAAGTTTGAAAGATGCCATTTCAATTGGAATCGGCGGCATGGTTGGTGGTGGTATATTTGCAGTTTTGGGTTTGGCGGTGTCGCTAGCCAAAGGTGGTACCCCAATAGCGTTTCTTTTTGCTGGCATCATTGCGCTTTTAACGGCCTATTCTTACGCGAAGTTATCAAAGAAATATCCCGAAAATGGGGGCACCGTTAAATTTATACACCAACAATATGGCAATGGCATTTTTGCTGGTGGCGTAAACAATTTATTGTGGATAAGCTATATAGTTATGTTGGCGCTTTATGCGTCTGCCTTTGGTTCTTATGGCCTTGAATTGATTTCAATAAGTGGCCAAAAGGAAGTAGACGTTAAAATTCTACAGACCTCGATAATTATTTTCGCTTTGCTCATAAACTACATGAGCGTTAAACTTGTAAGCGATATAGAATCCGTAGCCGTTGTAGTTAAGCTTATTATCTTAATTGCTTTTATTGCAATAGGGTTTTATGGTTTTTCCTCACATACCGAAAACCTTACGCAACTCTTACCAGAACATTGGGAAAGTCCTTTATTGTTGCTTTCAGGAGGCATGGTTATTTTTGTTGCCTATGAAGGTTTCGAGCTTATTGCCAATTCCATTTCAGATTTAAGAAACAAGGAAAAAAACACTGAAAAAGCCTATTTTGGTGCTGTGGGTTTTGTTGTGGTGTTGTACATATTAATTGCAATTGTTACCGTAGGCTCCTTGCCTTTTTCTGAAATAGCTAACGCCCAAGATTACGTTCTAGCAAAAGCTTCCGAACCTATTTTAGGCCACATCGGATTTACCATTATCACCGTTACAGCATTAATATCTACATTTTCGGCAATAAACGCAACTGTATTGGGCAGTAGTCGGGTCAACTATGATATAGCCCAAGACCAAGAACTCCCAGAATATTTTTGCCATAAATTTTGGGGCAAACCAGTTGGTATGGTTATAACCGCTATTTTATCGGCCGCGTTGGTAAATCTATTTAATCTGCAAAGTATATCAACAGCGGGCAGTGCTGGCTTTTTATTAATTTTTTGCATTGTAAATTTTATTGGTTATAAAAAATTTAAAGTACTACACTCCAATAAATGGATTCACATTACAGCTAGCTTTCTTTGTTTTGCAGCTTTTATAACACTTATAGTCCAGCAATACCAAGATAATAAGACCGGTGTATTAGTTGCTATCGGAATAATAGTGTTTGCATTTATTCTTGAGGCCACATACAAAAAATGGCCGTCAACAAAAACGTCTAATAAGTAATTAGCAAAATAATGTGCAATTAAATTATCTTTGCCCTCCTATTTAGCACGAATTATGCGTATTGATATTATTACCGTTTTACCCGAATTACTTAAAAGCCCGTTTACAGCCTCCATTTTAAAACGCGCCATTGAAGCCAATTTAGTGGAAGTACACTTCCACAACCTAAGAGATTATACTACCGATAATTACAAATCGGTTGACGATACCCAATTTGGTGGTGGCGCAGGTATGGTGATGATGGTAGAGCCCATTGATAAATGTATTTCTACCTTAAAAGCCGAACGTCATTATGACGAGGTTATCTACATGACACCAGATGGCGAAACCCTTAATCAAGGTATAGCCAATCAATTATCACTAAAAGAAAATATTATCATCTTGTGCGGCCATTATAAGGGTGTAGACCAACGGGTGCGCGACCATCTGGTAACCCGCGAAATATCTATTGGTGATTATGTACTATCCGGTGGTGAACTAGGCGCTGCCGTACTGTGCGATGCGGTTATTCGATTAATTCCGGGCGTGCTGGGCAACGAAACCTCAGCCCTAACCGATTCATTTCAAGATAATTTATTAGCACCCCCCATTTACACCAAACCCCGCGAATATAAGGGGTGGAAAGTCCCCGAGTTGTTATTTAGCGGCAATTTACCCAAAATAGAAAAATGGCGCGAAGAACAAGCGTATATCAGAACCAAAGAGCGACGGCCAGATTTACTTGAAGATTAAATTTACCGTTATTAAAAAACTTTTAGTTTTAGCTTTCCGCTTTTAACTTTTTAATTATCTTTGCAGCCAATTTCGGCTTAACCTCTGGCGAGAATCGTGAATGTTGTTCTGAATTAATCACTTATTAATTTTAAAGATATGGAATCTTTAGTAAAATTTGTACAAGACGAATTTGTAACAAAAAAAGAATTGCCTGATTTTTCGGCTGGTGACACCATCACGGTTTACTACGAAATTAAAGAGGGCAACAAAACACGTACCCAGTTTTTTAGAGGTACCGTAATACAGCGAAGAGGTACTGGAGCTTCAGAAACCTTTACGATTAGAAAGATGTCAGGTTCAATCGGCGTTGAGCGTATCTTCCCCGTAAACCTTCCTGCATTGCAAAAAGTTGAAGTTAACAAGCGTGGTAAAGTACGTAGAGCAAGAATCTACTACTTTAGAGGTCTTACTGGTAAAAAAGCCAGAATTAAAGAAGCGAGACGCTAATTGCCCAGCAACACTGCGTAAAACGAATAAAGCCTTGAAAATTTCAAGGCTTTTTTTTATTAACAAAAGTTAACAACTTGCCTTTATAACCTGTTGAAAACAAATTAGTTAAAAAACTTGGACAACTGGACTTTTTATTGTATCTTAGATGAAGAAATAATAACAGTATTGTGCTGGTTTCGTTTCAACAGCGAATTTGTATTATATTCTAAATAAGGTAACGTTCTTATAAAAAATTGTTTTTTGAGGTTTTTGAGCATCTACGTGTATGCGTACGAAAGCTAAAAACCATGATATCGTAAATAGAGTTATATGTGCGAACAGATAGACCACTAGTACGATTGAAAGCTTTTAAAAACAAAAATTGCGAAAGCGAGGGTTGTCCAATACAAAGCAATGCTGTTAATAAATTTAACGCGAAAGCGAATAGGGAGTTAATAGCATCAAGAAAAACAATTTACGGAAACATGATGTAATAGGTCAATACATTTTGAAAATTACAAGAATGTTTCTTTGAAATAACAACACTTGAACCGAAAGATTTAAATGAAAATTTTGAGTTTGATAGTAGAAATACTAAAAGGTCACGTTAAGTTATTTCAAAAAAGCCATGTCAAAGTAGATTAAATTCTATCATGATATGGCTTTTGTTTTTTTAAGCTTAACCGTTATTCTTTAAGAAATTCTTACTCTTGCCCATCTTTTTTACCATTATCGCAATTCTGTAGCGCCCAATATTTTAGTTAATCGTTTAAACATTAATAACTGCCATTTTTTTGTATATTCGCATCGCTAAAAACGAAACGTCTTTTTCATTTTATGTTTTTAGCTTTTTAATAATTCTTTAAAATAACTCATTAGGAATGTCTAAAATTATTTATACAAAAACCGACGAAGCCCCAGCTTTAGCTACAGAATCGTTGTTACCAATTGTAAAAGCATTTGTTAAATCTTCAGGTATTGATATCGAAACCAAAGACATTTCTTTGGCTGCTAGAATTTTAGCAATCTTCCCAGATTTTTTAACTGAAGACCAAAAAGTTCCAGACGATTTAATGTTATTAGGCGAATTGGCAAAAAAACCAGAAGCTAATATTGTAAAACTACCAAATATAAGTGCTTCCATTCCTCAATTAAGTTCGGCTATTGCCGAGTTGCAGGCTTTGGGGTATAAAATTCCTAACTATCCTGACGAACCTAAAACTGACGCTGAAAAAGAAATAAAGTTGCGTTACGACAAAATAAAAGGAAGTGCAGTTAATCCTGTATTACGCGAAGGGAACTCCGATCGTCGTGCACCAAAGGCCGTTAAGAATTTTGCAAAAAATAACCCGCACAGTATGGGCGCTTGGAGTTCAGATTCTAAGTCTCATGTTGCCACTATGGAAAACGGCGATTTTGCTCATACCGAAAAATCCTTAACTTTAGCCGAAGCTACCGATATTAAAATCGTACATGTTGACGATAATGGAAACGAAACACTCTTAAAACCATCTTTCCCCATCCTAAAAGGAGAAATAATAGACGGTTCAGTAATGAGCAAAAATGCATTGGTTAGCTTTTTGAAAGAACAGGTTAAAGATGCCAAAGCCAACGGCACGTTATTTTCATTACATATGAAAGCAACCATGATGAAGGTTTCAGATCCTATCATTTTCGGTCATGCTGTAAAAGTGTTCTTTGCTGATGTTTTCGACAAATATGCTGATGTTTTTGAAAAAATTGGTGTTGAAGAAAACAACGGACTTGGAAATGTGCTTTCTAAATTAGATGAACTTCCTGCTGACAAAAAAGAAGAAATTTTAAAAGCCATTGAAACGGCTATTGAAAATGGTCCGGATTTAGCAATGGTAAATTCAGATAAAGGTATCACCAACCTACATGTCCCTAGCGATATTATTATTGATGCCTCCATGCCAGCAATGATTCGTAATTCTGGACAAATGTGGAATGCGGAAGGAAAGCCACAAGATACAAAAGCCGTAATTCCAGATAGTAGCTATGCTGGAATTTACACAGCCACTATTGATTTCTGTAAAGAAAATGGTGCCTTTGATCCAACAACCATGGGAACTGTACCTAATGTAGGGCTTATGGCTCAAAAGGCCGAAGAATACGGATCACACGATAAAACCTTTGAAATACCTTCAGACGGTGTGGTAAAAGTTATTGACAATAGCGGTAACACCTTAATGAAACACAACGTTGAAGCGGGCGATATCTGGCGTATGTGCCAAACCAAAGATGCTCCAATTCAAGATTGGGTAAAACTAGCTGTTACACGCGCAAGAACCTCCGAAACGCCAGCTGTATTTTGGTTGAATGAGAATCGCGCACATGATGCCGAATTAATCAAAAAAGTAAACGCATACTTAAAAGACCACGACACTTCTGGATTGGATTTAAGAATTTTGTCGCCTATCGATGCCACAATTTTTACTTGTAAAAGGCTTAAAGAAGGTAAAGACACCATTTCTGTTTCTGGTAACGTACTTCGTGATTACCTTACAGACCTCTTCCCTATCCTTGAAGTTGGAACCAGTGCCAAAATGCTATCTATCGTTCCTTTAATGAATGGTGGTGGATTATTTGAAACTGGTGCCGGAGGTTCTGCTCCAAAACACGTTCAACAATTATTGGAAGAAAACCATTTACGCTGGGACTCTTTAGGAGAATTTTTAGCCCTCGCTGTTTCCCTTGAGCATTTTGGTGAAACAAATAATAATGCTAAAGCTAAAATTCTAAGCGCAACCCTAGATGATGCTACAAGTACCTTGTTAGAAAACAGAAAAGGGCCTTCTAGAAAAGCTGGTGAACTCGACAACAGAGGTAGTCATTACTACTTAGCTCTTTACTGGGCAAAAGAATTGGCCAATCAAAACGAAGACCAAGATTTAAAAGCAGAATTTGCTCCTATAGCCAAACGTTTAGAAGAAAACGAAGCTGTTATCATTAAAGAATTAAACGATATCCAAGGAAAACCAACAGATTTAGGAGGTTATTATGAACCAAATGAAGCTTTGGTCAACCAGGTGATGCGTCCAAGTAAAACCTTTAATGCTATAATAGAAGGATAAATCATTCTGTTAAAATATATTAAAAGTCCCTTCTTGAGGGGCTTTTTTTTATTTTTATAAAAAATTGAGCTTTACCTGAGAGCCTTGCTCCATAATTACCGTTGGGTCTGCCTATGAAAAAAAAATCGCTTTTCTTGCTATTAACTTGGTGTTTTTGTAGTTCATTGTTTTCTCAAGAAAAATTTACCATTAGTGGCACCGTATCTGAGCAAAAAAGTAACGAAACCTTAATTGGGGTTAACATTATATTTCCAGAAATACAATCTGGCACAACGACTAACGAATATGGCTTTTACTCCATTACACTCCCAGAGGGATCTTATAATGTTGTGGTGAGCTATTTGGGCTTCAATACTATTTCTGAAACCATCAACTTAACTGGAGACATCACTAAAAACTTCAGTTTAACAGATGCCCTCGAAGATTTGGGCGAAGTCATCATTACCCAAAATGTAGAAAGGTTGGATATCAAAGCACCGCAAATGAGTGTGAATAAACTCAGCTCAAACACTATCAAAGAAATTCCTGTTGTACTCGGCGAATCTGATATTATAAAAGCAATTACATTACTACCTGGAGTAACCACAGTTGGTGAAGGGGCTTCAGGCTTTAACGTGCGTGGTGGGGCAGCAGACCAAAACCTGATTCTTCTGGATGAAGCCACCATTTATAATTCATCACATTTGTTTGGCTTTTTTTCTGTGTTCAACCCCGATGCCATTAAAGATTTAAGGCTATTTAAAGGTGGTATTCCTGCACGTTATGGAGGGCGTGTGTCTTCAGTGTTAGATATTTACCAAAAAGAGGGCAATAGTAAAGAATTTCATGCCAATGGTGGCATTGGCCTCGTTTCAAGTCGTTTGCTCGTTGAAGGCCCATTGAAAAAAGATCAAGGTTCATTCCTCTTAGGTGGTCGTTCCAGTTATGCCCACTTATTTTTACCGCTTTTTGACCTCGATAATATTGCTTATTTCTATGACCTCAACACCAAGCTAAGCTATAAGTTAAACGACCGAAACAACATTTACCTATCGGGTTATTTTGGGCGCGATGTTTTTAGCATTGAAGATACTTTTGAAAACACTTACGGCAACTCGGTATTGAATTTTAGATGGAACCATTTGTTTTCCGATAAGTTGTTTTCAAACTTATCACTCATCTATTCCGATTATTATTACAATTTAAAACTAAATTTTGTAGAGTTCGATTGGGTGTCGGGTATAAAAAACTTTAACCTTAAATACGACCTTAAACACTACGTAAGCAATACTTTTAAACTGCAATACGGCATAAACAGTATTTATTATAAATTCAACCCCGGAGAAATCAATCCAACCACACCTACTTCAGGCATAAACCCATTTAAACTAACAGATAAGTATGCTTTTGAAAATGCATTGTATATTGATGCCGAGCATAAAGTCTCCGATAAATTATCGCTTTCGTATGGCTTACGCTCAAGCAGTTTTCATCGTTTAGGGCAAAACGAACTTAATCTTTATCAAAATGATGAAGCTGTTGTTTTTAACGAAGATTTCCAAATCTATGAAAAAGCAGCCCCCATAGGAACCGAATCTTTCAAAAAAAGCGATGTTATTGAAAGCTTTGTTAACCTAGAACCCAGAGTTTCACTAGCCTACCAATTAACCCAAGAAAGTTCGGTAAAACTGAGCTACAATCGTATGAGCCAATACTTGCATTTACTTTCAAATACCAATTCGCCAACACCTCTGGATATTTGGACGCCAAGCGGGAAATTTATAAAACCCCAATTGTTAGACCAATATGCTGTTGGCTATTTCAAAAACTTTAAAGACAACCTCTTTTCTTTAGAAATTGAGGGTTTTTACAAGAAAATTAAAAATCGTATCGATTATATTGATGGTGCCGACTTAATAGCAAACAACGCCATAGAACAGGTTATTTTAAACGGTCGAGCAAGAGCCTTCGGTGCCGAATTACTGCTTAAAAAAAACAGTGGAAATTTTAAAGGATGGTTAGCTTATACACTTTCTAAATCGGAGCAACAAACACCAGGCAGAACCCCTAACGAGCTGGGCTTAAATTATGGCAAATGGTACAATACACCCTACGATAAAACTCACGATATTTCTTTAACCAGCAGTTACCAATGGAACGACAAGTGGAAAATAAACACCAATTTTTTGCTTCAAACGGGGCAACCGGCCACCTTTCCTACGGCACAGTACACCTACAACGGATTAAACATTCCACATTACGAGGGTAGAAATGAAAACAGACTTCCTGCTTACCACCGTTTAGATTTTGCCCTTAATTATACACCAAAACCCGAAAAATCGAAAGGTTGGCAAAGCTATTGGGTTTTTGGCATCTATAATATTTACAACAGAAAAAATGCAGCTTCAATAAATTTTAGAAGAAATTCAGATACCAGTAATAATGAAGCTACAAGGTTGTCCATTTTTGGCATTGTACCTTCCGTTTCATACAATTTCAAATTTTAAATTCATGAAAAGCACATTATACATACTCGCTTTGTTTCTTCTGTTTTTTTACTCATGTGAAGATGTTATTGACGTTGAACTGGACAACAGCAAGCCAAAATTAGTCATTGATGCCTCCTTATATTGGGTAAAAGGCACCGATGGCAATATGCAACAAATACAGCTCAGTTTAACCGCTCCCTATTTTAATAATAGCATACCAGCGGCAACTGGAGCAACCGTGACGGTTACAGATATGAACAATAATACTTTTAATTTTACCGAAGACGGCAATAGTGGTGTTTATAAAACTGAAAAATTTATACCGGTACTCAACATGCTTTACAATTTAAACATTATTTACAATAATGAAGTCTACTCGGCTACTACAGCAATGATTCCAGTTGTTCCGATAGAATATGTTGAACAAAAAAACGACGGTGGTTTTGCCGGTGATGAAATTGAGATCAAAGCTTTTTACACCGATCCCGAGGACACCGAAAACTTTTATTTATTTGAATTTTTGTTATTTAATAGCAACAAGGTAAATCTTGAAGTTTATGACGATGTGTTTACCAATGGAAATCAAATATTTGCATTTTTCTCTGATGAAGATTTAGAGGCAGGTGACGAACTCATCATAAGAAATTCTGGTATTACAGATCAGGCGTATCAGTTCATGTTTATACTGTTGCAACAAACCGATGACGAAGCTGGCGATCCGTTTGAAACCCAACCTGCCACGTTAAGGGGCAATTGTATTAATGAAACCAATCCCGATAATTTTCCATTGGGCTTTTTTAGAGCTTCTGAAACCGACGTTTTCACCTATGAGATTCAATAATTTGAACGATTTTGAATGATTTATTAAAAATTAGGTTTTATTTAACCAAATAAAATCTTACAGCTTTGTTTTTTTTGTAATTTTAAAACTTCATCAACAAAAACTAAGCATGACCAAAAAAAGAATCGCCATTATTTTAGGTGTTATTGTTCTTCCTATTATTGCCTATTCATTTTTCAGTTCATCTTCTGATGAAGCTGTTTCACTAACCAATAAAGTAGTAAGAGGCACATTTTTAAATGAAGTCTTTATTTCGGGCGAAGCCCAATCCACAAGTTCAAAAAAAATAAACGGCCCCAGCAATACCAGACGATTTGGGCTGTACAACATTAAAATACAAGATTTGGTTCCTGAAGGTACCGTGGTTAAAAAAGGCGACTATATTGGCAAATTGGATGTTTCTGAACTTAACGGAAAAATACTTGATGCCCAACTAAACCTAGAAAAAGCACAATCGAGGTACACACAACAAGAGTTGGATACCACACTTACCCTAAAACAAGAGCGCAACGCCATAAAAGATTTACTTTTTAAAATTGAAGAAGACAAACTGGAGTTAGAACGCTCTATTTATGAGCCCCCAGCTACGGTACGTTCGTTGGAAATTAACATCGAAAAAACCGAAAGGGAACTAAAAGAAAAAAGAGCCGATTATTCCATTAAAAAAAGACAGGCCAATGCCAAAATGATTGAAGTTGGCACCGAGGTATCTAAATACAAAAAGCAGATAGAGGAATTAATGGACCTGCAAAAAGAGTTTACCATATATTCTGATGATGACGGCATGGTAACCTACGTTAAGGAATGGAATGGCACCAAAAAGAAAGTGGGCTCTACCGTTTCACCCTGGGAACCGGCCATTGCAAGCCTTCCTGACCTTAGCAAAATGGAATCTAAAACCTATAGCAACGAAGTTGACATTAGAAAAATTAAAAAAGGCCTTACCGCCAAAGTTGGGTTTGATGCCTTTCCCGATATCGAATTAGATGGTGTGGTAACCGATGTGGCCAATGTTGGTGAAACCAAAGCGGGCTCGGATATAAAATTGTTTCAGGTTTTAATTAAAATAAATGGTACCAATAAAAACATTCGCCCAGGAATGACAACATCTAACAGAATATTAACCAAACAACAGGACGATGTATTAATGGTGCCCCTAGAAGCCATTTTTTCAAAAGACTCTATTAGCTATACCTATGTGAAATCTGGTTTGTCCATCGAAAAAAAACAAGTTGAACTTGGGGTGTCAAATAACGAAGTTGTCATCATCAAAAAAGGCCTTAAAGAAAATGATGTCGTGTATTTAAACAAACCCGATGATATAGAAGATAAAAGCATCACATTATTGGAATAGCATGATAAACAGACTACTCTTTGAAAAGCTAAAATCCAATTTTAACGAAGCATTTTGGTTTATAAAAACCAATAAAGTAAGAACCTTTTTAACTGCCTTGGGTATTATTTTTGGTGTCGCTTCGGTTATCGCCATGTTGGCCATAGGAAATGGAGCCGAAAAAGAAATATTGTCTCAACTGGAACTTGTGGGCGTTAACAATATTGTTGTCACTCCCATACCTGATGAAGAAAACGAAGATGATGCTGGCGAAGAACAACAAGACAGTGAAGATGCCGAATCTAAGCGGTTTTCAAAAGGTCTGGACGTCATGGATGCACTTAACGTAAAAAAACATATTCCAAGTGTAAAATTGGTTAGTCCGGAAATTATCATGAAAACCTATATGATAAATAACGGCAAACAAAATCCGGTAAGGCTCATTGGTATTTCCCCTAGTTTTTTCGAAACCTCTAATATTGCTTTAGACAAAGGAAAGTCTTTTTCAAACTATCATATAAAAAATGCCATGCCGGTTTGCATAGTTGGTAAAAAAGTAGAAAAAAAGTTGTTTACCGGTGAAAGTGCTCTTGGAAAACAAATAAAAGTTAAAGATGTTTGGTTACAGGTAATAGGAGTTATTGAAGAAAAATTTATTTCAAATAAAGCTCAGGAAAACTTGGGCATTAGAGACCTCAATGAAGATGTTTATATCCCATTGAACACATTTTTAACCCGTTACAAAGACCGTAAGATAATAAGTGATAACATAGGCAGCAGCAACCGAAATGAAAATGGCCCAAAAAAGAAAATACCCCGCGGCAACTACCACCAAATTGATAAATTGACTATACAGGTGGCAAATTCAAACCAATTAAAAGCAACGGCCGAAGTGCTAAGTAAAATGTTGAAACGCAGGCATAACGACGTATTGGATTTTGAAATCACCATTCCCATTCAACTTCTAAAACAACAGCAAAAAACAAAACAGATTTTCAATATAGTCTTAAGCATTATTGCAGGTATTTCTTTGCTCATTGGAGGTATAGGCATTATGAATATTATGCTGGCATCCGTTTTAGAAAGAACCAAAGAAATAGGAATAATCAGAGCCATTGGAGCAACCGAAGAAGATGTTATTTTACAGTTTCTTTCAGAGTCTGTTTTAATTAGCGTTGGCGGTGGCTTTGTTGGTATTTTACTGGGTATTTTAAGCGCCTACATTATCGAAATGGTTTCTGGCATCGAAACCGTTTTATCCCTTACATCAATATTAGTTTCATTCTTTATTGCGGTACTAGTAGGACTTACTTTTGGCATATTCCCCGCCAAATCGGCCGCCAAAAAAAGACCTATAGAAGCACTAAGATCAGAATAATTCATCATGAAAAAAAAACTAATAATTACCCTTATAATTTTTCCGTTAATAGCCTTTTCCCAATCAAAACAAATTACACTTGGCGAGGCTATAAGTATTGCAAAAAAGAAATCACCAGATTATAAAATAAACCTCAACAGAAACCAAGCAAGTTATTGGCGCTTTAGAAATTATAAGGCCAGTTTTTTACCTGAATTACGATTCAATGCTATTTTACCAGAATACAGAAATGAAGTAGAGCTAATTACAAATGACGAAGGCCAAGATGTATTTAGAACCAAAAATCAACTGTTCGTACAAGGAGGTTTATCGTTATCGCAAAGTGTGCCCTATACCGGAGGAACCTTATCGATAAATTCACGTATTAACCGGATTGAACTTTTTGGACTAGACGAAAATATTGGCTATTCCGTAATTCCGTTTACGATAAATTATTTTCAAAACTCATTACTTTATAATGCGTTTAAGTGGGATAAAAAAATTGAACCTTTGGTTTACGAAGAATCCAAGCGTGATTTTATTGAAAACATGGAGCAAATAGCGGTAAGCACATCGCGCCGTTATTTCGAATTGCTCAAGGCCCAAATGCAACTGGAAATTTCCAAAACCAACCTAAAAAACCAAGACACCCTTTATCAAATTGCTGAAGGAAGATTTAAAATGGGAAAAATTGCCGAAAACGAACTGTTGCAAATGGAATTGACCCTTTTAAATTCTAAAAACCGAGTAACCACCAACACTATTGAAGTTAAACGTACCTCCCAAAACTTAGCCCGTTTTTTAGAACTCAATACAGAAAATATAGCATTGGCTGTACCCGAAGAGCTCCCTTTGTTTAAAGTGGATGTAAACAAAGCGTTAACCGAAGCCCAATCTAATCGAAAGGCTGTTATTGAGTTTAGAAGAAAACGCCTTGAAGCAGAAAAAGAAGTTGCTTTTCAAAAAGGAAACAACAGACTTAACCTTGGGGTTTCGGCTAATTTTGGTATTTCGCAAAATGGCGATGACTTTAATAACTTGTTCAACAACTACAACAAACAACAAAGCGTTAGGGTAACACTTGGCATTCCTATTTTTGACTGGGGTGTATCGAAATCCAGACGTAAAATGGCCGAGGCCAATTTAAACTTAACCAAAAACAACATTAACCAAGACATGCAGGAATTTGAACAGGAAATCTATCTTCATGTACTCAATTGGACCAATCAACGCGATTTTTTATTCACATCGGAAAAAGCCAAAAAAGTAGCCACCAAACGTTACGAAATATCAAAAAAACGATATGTTTTGGGAAAAATTACAATAACCGATTTAAATATTGCACTTCGAGAAAGAGATGATGCTGTTTTAAGATATTTAAACTCGCTTGAAAACTTTTGGCGCGATTATTACATATTGAGACAACTTACGCTGTACGATTTTATAAATGATAAAAAAATAGAAGTTGAAGACGTCCTTTACGATTAAAACTGCCAATTAATTCCTATTTTTGGCACATGGGGTTTACAAAAACTACAGAACAAGATTCTAATTACAACCATTTGGAAAACATGTCGGTTTTAGAATTATTGACTAACATCAATAACGAAGACAAAACCGTACCCTATGCTGTAGAAAAAGCACTTCCGCAGGTAGAACAATTAGTTGAACAGATTGTCACTAAACTAAAAGCCGGTGGGCGATTATTTTATTTGGGTGCTGGCACCAGTGGACGTTTGGGTATTTTAGATGCCTCGGAATGCCCGCCCACTTTTGGCGTACCCCACGAATTGGTAGTTGGCCTTATTGCTGGAGGTGATTCGGCCATTAGAAAAGCGGTAGAGTTTGCTGAAGACTCACTAACCCTAGGTTGGGAAGATTTACAAAACCACAACATCACTAAAAATGATGTTGTGGTTGGTATTGCTGCTTCAGGAACCACGCCATATGTTATCTCTGCCTTAAAAACCTGTAACGAAAACGATATTATTACGGGTTGCATAACTTGTAACGCTAACAGTCCCCTATCGCAAACGGCTCAATTTCCTATTGAAGTTATTGTAGGTCCCGAATTCGTTACAGGAAGTTCGAGAATGAAAGCAGGTACAGCCCAAAAACTGGTTTTGAATATGATTACCACGACAACCATGATTCAACTAGGGCATATTAAAGGCAACAAAATGGTTGATATGCAATTGAGTAATAACAAATTGGTTGATCGTGGCACCAGAATGATAATGACAGAACTAAATATTAACAGAGAAGAAGCAGAAATTCTGCTTAAAACCTATAAAAATGTGCGATTAGCCATTAAAAACTACAATTATGGAAAACAAAACGGATAAAATTATTCTTTTTAAGGGTATAAAAACATTAATCTTTGCGGTGTTGAGTCTTTTTATAGGCCCTATTTTACTCACTTTTGCTTTTAGTCAACCAGAAAACCCGTTGTATATTCCTTTGTTAATTGTGGGCTGTTTAATATGCGCTATGGCCGTTTTTTTAATTTTTAAAGGCATCAGACTTATAATGAGCAGTATGTTTAAAAACAAATAATCGCTACTCCTCTAAAATTTGCTTTGGTGTGGTAGGATTATACCCAAAGCTAGAATCTTCAACTTTAATATCTAGCCTATCAAAAATATAATTGATAATGGCGTAATGGTGAATGGTATGGCTATTGGCCTGGGCCAATAAAGCACCATAAGTATAGGGTATTTCCGTTTTACCGAGACCTAAATCATCCACTACCTTTACAGTATCTTCCATTATAAAATTGGCCGACTTCAGTTTTTGCTCAACTTTATTTAGATATTCTTGCGCACACGTGCAACTCGATTCTACATCTTTATTTCTTCGTCTCGCCGTTAAATCAATTTTGTTGTTCTGGCTTCCACTTAAAACACAGTCATAAAAATCTAAAATATGTCTAATGTGGGTACCGATACTAGAATGGTAAGGCGAAACGGAATCATTACATAATTGAACGTTGGACAAACTATTTAATATGCCATGCATTTTTTGCATGGTGCTTAAAGTAGATTGGATGATTATGCTCATGAGCACTAAAATAAATAAATTATTTAACAAATAATAAAAACGATAGTTTACTTAGTCTTAAATAGAGCGATATCTTACGTCTCTCTAAACACCAATCCCACACCCTACTTAAACCCCTGGTTTTCAAATGAAAAAATTTAAAAAAACAAAATGTTACATATATGGCATACTTTGAAACATATGTTTGATGACTTTATTCTGTTTCGATATAGATTTACTTAAAACAAAAATCTTAATTGAAATATGATTAACACAACAAACTTCAACTTTTTTAAAAAAACCTCTTTGATCTTAGCATTTGCAGTCTTCGCTACAACAGGTTGTTCCAGTAATAGTGATGATGGTGATGATAATAACCCTACTGGTTTTTGTGACCAATTACTTGTAAAATCACAAGAGTACACAAATATTCTTACCGCGTTTCAGGAAGATCCCTCTGAAACTACCTGCAACAATTTACGCAATTCTGCCCTTGAATTTATTGAAGCCGTAAAGGGGTGCTCAGAATTTTCAGAACAATATGCAGACCTTGAAAATGCCGCTCAAGAATGGACAGCCTTGGATTGCTCGAAAGAATTTGGAAATTAACAGTAAAAACCAACTTAACCTCTAAAATTCAAAATTGATTTGTCAACCAATTAAATTAAAAATAAAGGTTATGAAAAATAAAGTGATAATAACAATGCTATTGGCGTTTTGTTTCACACTGCCAACACAGGCACAGTTTTTAAAAAAACTTAAACAAAAAGCCGAACAGGCCGCCGAACGTACCATATTACGTAAAACGGATGAGGTTGTTTCTAAAAAGACTGAAAAAACAATAGATGACGCAACATTATCTAAAAAAAATAAGCCCCAAAAGGAAAATTCAAAAGAAAACGAACAGGAAACAACTGCTTTGGAGCCGGCAAATGCGGCCTTAAACAAAAACACCAAGGCCAAAAAGGATTTTTATAAAGAAGATGTTGTTATAAAGCTCCATGAAAATAGCAACCTAAACCAAACACAATTTTTTGACGCCAATCAAGTTGCCGTAAGATCTGAACAGGGTAATATGCCAAAACCTAGTTACATAGATAGCGAAGGCTTTATGTATTCGTATAAAGACGGCGAGTACACCAAATCGTCAATTATAGCACTCCAAAGTCAAGGCATGATGATTCCGACCATGATAGTCGAAGCTTATAAACTACCTCCCGAGCCTGTAATGGCCAGTTTGCAAAAACAAACTGATTTAGGTATGACCGCCAACCCTTTTAATGGCATTGTAGAATTTGCCTTTATATACAAACCTGACGATTTTAGATATGTGGATTTTAAAGAATCTAAACAAATCCTAAGAGGCAAAACATACACAAAATTCGAATTCCTAAACGAACCCGGTTATGAAGGCAGTTATGTGCTTTTCGATGACCAAGACCGATTAGTGGAAATCTATACCAAAAAAGGAGAAACCGAAGAACCTACATCGTTCGATATGAGCTTCACACCACCAGAAGCTGGCGAGAGTTTATTGCTCTATAATTACCAGCCCGTTGAGGTACAGCTCCCTCAAGCCAGAGAAGTTAAGGCTCAAGGCCAAGGGTTAATGGAGGGCGTAATGAAAAACGTTGTAAAAGGTGGCAATCAACCCAAAAATGATATTGATGAAGACGATTACGATACCAGCGATAGCAAAGGTATGACCAAAAGGATGAAAAAATCCTTAAAGGAATTTGATGTCACTAAAAAGGATTTGCCAGACTCTTATGATTTTGATTGGCTACTCGAAACCGAAATGGTTATCAATTCCAAAAATAAAGACGTAATGAACATGACCTTTCTCATTAAAGAGGATGCCCCATACCAAGCTACAAAAATAACTAGCAGAGAAAATAAAAATATGGGAATTACTACTATGGTTTTCGATTTAAACCTTAATGCTATGATTATGTTCATGGATGCCCAAGGCTCTAAGTTTTTACAAATGTATCCAACTCAAGATTCAGGGAAAACCGACATAGATATTGATAAATACAAAATTACAGAACTTCCAACAAAAACCATAATTGGCTATAACTGTAAGGGTCTTCAATTTGAAGATGACAGGTATATTATGAAAATTTACCATACCACAGAAGCAGATATCACACTTGCCAACTTTTTAAATTTTGGCGGACAAACCAAAATGGATTTTCCAGATATCGACCCAAGAATTACAAAACAATTCGCCAATGGCTTGATTATGGAAATGGACATGGTCGATAAAAAGAAATCCAAGAACAATGTCAATATTATAGCAAAGTCATTAAAAAAAGAAAAGTCATCCATAAAAAAAGGCGACTATAATGAAATGAAATTCCTTTCAGGGATGATGGGGAATTAAGTTAGTAAATCGAAAGAATAAAATAAAAATTATCCATTTACATGAAGTTGACACTTTACATAATGATCTTTCTTTTTATAAACACCATTTCAACACAGCTAAGTGTTAATGGCAAAATAAGCAATTACCAAAGCGGTAAAGCAGAAATTATTTTGCCAGTAAAAGAACCCAAAGCTATTGGCACCATAAAAGCTAATGGCAAGTTCGCCATAGAATTGGAAAACAACATGGCATCAGTCGTCACAGAGACTCAAAATGAAGCCAATACCAAAAGCAAAGACATTAGAATTAAAAACAATTCGGTTAGCAGGGCTTTTTATTGCGGTTCAGAAGATGTTAAAACTGTAAACGGTGAATTGGAATTAGAATCTTTAACCATGCAAGGAAATTTCTTCATCGGTATTATAAAAGACAAAAAACCTATCGGCAAATTAAGACTAGTTAGTTCTAAAGCTTTTAGTGAAAGTTACTTCTCCTATGGAAAAAAAGATTTTGTTACTGGTTATTATATAGACTTTTATTATGTCCCCGAAAGGGCTTCTGTTAAAGGAATTTGCAAAACCAAAACCTATACGCTTGATATGAAAAGCACTTTTAACCTCATACATCATTACGATATCGACTTAAAAAAAGGTTGGAACATTGTTAAAATTGAAGTTGAAGAAGTGTACACGGATCAAGAAGGGCATGTAAGACCATTAAAGTTCAAAATGCAAACCGTTGATAAGATTCCAAAAGAAACAAAATTTATTTTCTCAGAGGGTAAAACCCTTTAAAAAGAATATCAAGTATCTCGAATAAAAATTCAACAAACCCCTTACCTACCATTTTAATCCCTTTTGTTTGGCTCATAAAAATGAATAACTAACGTAATTAATAAACGTCATGATACCATCCAACCAGCAAATGAAACAATATGTTACTTTATTTTTCTTAGTACTATGTTCGTTTCTAGGATATTCGCAAGCACCCACAACGGCTTCTACAAATTTTTCAGTTGTTGAAACCGATGGCAACAGGATAAGGGTAAGCTTCACCCCCGGCGATGGAGCAAAACGTATAATAGTTGCTAAAGCATTGTCTCCTGTAACTGCTATACCAACAGATGGTGCGGATTACACGGCCGATGCATTTGGCTTGGGAAATGAACTTGCATCAGGCGAATTTGTGGTTTATGATGGTTCATCTTCCTCTTATATATACATAGAAGGCTTAATGCCTGATACAACATATTTTCTAAAAGTTTTTGAGTATAACGGCGTAGATTTTTCTACTGAATACCTTACCAGTAGTTTCTTAGAAGCCAGTATCCAAACCTTATCCGCTCCCACAGTTCAGGCCAGCAACATACAGTTTAGCAATGTATTGGGGGGGAGTATGACCGTTAGCTGGACAAGAGGCGATGGGCAGGGCTGCATTCTTATAGCTAAGGAAGGAAGCACGGTTGATATTGAGCCCGAAGACTTGATAAACTACAGCAGCAGCAGCAGCTTTGGAAGCGCAACACAAATAGGTACTGGGAACTACGCACTTTACGAAGGCTCGGGTACCAGCGACTATGTTTACAACCTAAAGTCAAACACAACTTACCACTTTGCCCTGTTTGAGTACAATGGCAGTAGTGGTAGAGTTTACCTTACCTCCACTTCTTCTGTTTCAACACCTGGCGCTACCGCCAGCCAGAGCACCACGGCCTATCCATCACTGAACACAACCAATATGAGCTTCAGTAACGTGGACGGCGACAGGTTCTACAGGAACTTATCGTCATCGTGGTACGGCAACGGACAGAACCGACTTATCATCGCCAAGGCAGGTAGCCCCGTTACCGCAGTGCCCACTGACGGTGCTTCGTACACCGCCAGTTCCACCTTTGGGGAAGGACAGGAAGTAGCTCCAGGAGAGTTCGTTATGTACAGTGGGCCCAACGGAGGCAGTTGGGTGTACGGCCTACAGCCAGAGACCACTTACTACTTTAAAGTCTTTGAGTTCAACGGTACGGGTACAGAAACCTTTTACCTCACCGGAAACGACACCAATGGAAACCCGCCGTACGAAGCCAACTATACTACTTTGTCTGAGCCCGTCCAACAGGCAAGTAACATACAATTCAGCAACGTTATTGGTACAGCTATGACAGTTAGCTGGACAAGAGGCGATGGGCAGGGAAGCATCCTAATTGCCAAAGAAGGAAGTCCTGTGGATATAGAGCCTCAGAACGGCATAAACTACAGCAGCAGCAGCAGCTTTGGAAGCGCAACACAAATAGGTACTGGGAACTACGCACTTTACGAAGGCTCGGGCACCAGCGACTATGTTTACAACCTAAAGTCAAACACAACTTACCACTTTGCCCTGTTTGAGTACAATGGCTCAAACGAAAGACTGTACCTTACCTCCACTTCTTCTGTTTCAACACCTGGCGCTACCGCCAGCCAGAGCACCACGGCCTATCCATCACTGAACACAACCAATATGAGCTTCAGTAACGTGGACGGCGACAGGTTCTACAGGAACTTATCGTCATCGTGGTACGGCAACGGACAGAACCGACTTATCATCGCCAAGGCAGGTAGCCCCGTTACCGCAGTGCCCACTGACGGTGCTTCGTACACCGCCAGTTCCACCTTTGGGGAAGGACAGGAAGTAGCTCCAGGAGAGTTCGTTATGTACAGTGGGCCCAACGGAGGCAGTTGGGTGTACGGCCTACAGCCAGAGACCACTTACTACTTTAAAGTCTTTGAGTTCAACGGTACGGGTACAGAAACCTTTTACCTCACCGGAAACGACACCAATGGAAACCCGCCGTACGAAGCCAACTATACTACTTTGTCTGAGCCCGTCCAACAGGCAAGTAACATACAATTCAGCAACGTTATTGGTACAGCTATGACAGTTAGCTGGACAAGAGGCGATGGGCAGGGAAGCATCCTAATTGCCAAAGAAGGAAGTCCTGTGGATATAGAGCCTCAGAACGGCATAAACTACAGCAGCAGCAGCAGCTTTGGAAGCGCAACACAAATAGGTACTGGGAACTACGCACTTTACGAAGGCTCGGGCACCAGCGACTATGTTTACAACCTAAAGTCAAACACAACTTACCACTTTGCCCTGTTTGAGTACAATGGCTCAAACGAAAGACTGTACCTTACCTCCACTTCTTCTGTTTCAACACCTGGCGCTACCGCCAGCCAGAGCACCACGGCCTATCCATCACTGAACACAACCAATATGAGCTTCAGTAACGTGGACGGCGACAGGTTCTACAGGAACTTATCGTCATCGTGGTACGGCAACGGACAGAACCGACTTATCATCGCCAAGGCAGGTAGCCCCGTTACCGCAGTGCCCACTGACGGTGCTTCGTACACCGCCAGTTCCACCTTTGGGGAAGGACAGGAAGTAGCTCCAGGAGAGTTCGTTATGTACAGTGGGCCCAACGGAGGCAGTTGGGTGTACGGCCTACAGCCAGAGACCACTTACTACTTTAAAGTCTTTGAGTTCAACGGTACGGGTACAGAAACCTTTTACCTCACCGGAAACGACACCAATGGAAACCCGCCGTACGAAGCCAACTATACTACTTTAGGCGAACCTACAGTGCAATCTAGTAATGCCTTTATAAGCAGCAGAAGCACTACAAGTATTAATATATCATGGACAAAAGGAAACGGCGCCCGTAGGCTATTAATCGGCAGACAAGATGGCCCTGTATCAGTAGAACCAGAAGATTTCACTAATTATAATTCAAACTCTGGAGGATTCTACAATGGTACTTATGAAATTGGTAATTCTGGTAATTACGTGCTTTACGCTGGTACCGGCACAAATGTTAATATCACTAATTTACTGTCAGGTCAAAACTATCATTTTGCTTTATTTGAATTTAATGGAAGTAATTCAAAACTATACTTAACACCAGGGTACAAATTTGCTTTAGAAACCTTTGGTGAACGACCCACAGTACAAGTTTCAAACGCACAATTTACAAATATAGATTTAAACTCATTTGATGTAAGCTTTAGCCCAGGAGACGGAACACGGAGACTCGTTATAGCTCGCGAGGGCAGTGCTGTTAATGTAACCCCTGCAGATTTTACCACATACAATGCTAGTTCAACTTTTGGAGATGGGGATGATTTGGGAAATGGCAACTTTGTCGTTTACAATGATTTTGGCAATATCTTTAACTTATCAGGTTTAAATCCATCTACCATTTATTATTTTGCTTTCTACGAATACGCCATCAATGAAAATGGTGAATTATATCTAGTTCCAGCCTATACAACATCCCAAAACACGACTTTCAATTATGATGTCGGTATATCAGCAATCAATTCTCCTGATTCGGGTTGTGATTTAACTTCAAATGAAGTAATTACAGTTGAAATCACAAATTATGGAGACCCAGCCATTAACAATCTTGATGTGGCCTACAGTATTAATGGTGGCGCAACAGTTATTGAAACAATAAATAATATAAATCTTTTATCGGGCAACAATACAACCTACACGTTTGCTCAAACGGCAAATCTTTATTCTGAAGAAACCTATAATATAAACGCCTATACGATAATTGAAAATGATATTGATGATACAAACGACAATAATTTAAAAAATATAACCCATTTTTCGCAACCAATTACTTCAATATCACAAGATATTACCATTTGCTCAGGAGAAACAACCACATTAACAGCTTCTGGAGGAAACTCATATCTGTGGAGTACCGGGCAAACTACTTCAGAAATATCAGTAATCCCGTCTGCAACGACAATCTATTCGGTAGACATTTCAAATACAAATGGCTGTACTAATACAGAGGAAGTGACCGTTACAGTTACACCGCTTCCAACGGTATCTTTAAATTTACCTTTTGAGAGTTTAAATATCGACGACACAGTAATAACTCTAGATATGGGTACACCTATGGGGGGCGTTTATTATTTCAACACCAGTCCAGAATCTACAATTACCAGTATTGATCCTTCAACATTATCGCCAGGAACCTATACCTTAATTTATGAATATGAGGAAAACAATTGTACTGGAACAGCACAAGATAGTTTCTCCATTATTGACAATACTGTTGTTGTTGTAGCACCCAGCCTTGATGACCTATGCGAAAGTGAATCTGACTTTTCTCTGCCCGACGGCACACCATCCGGCGGAACATGGTCTGGTGATTTTGTGGATGGAAATACGTTTTTAACCTCAAGTGCCTCCCCAGGTGAATATATGCTAACATATACCGTTTCCAACGAATCAGACACAACTATTATTACGGTTCTTGAAACACAAAAAGCGTATAAAGAAGTGACCATTTGTGAGGGTGATTTTTATGAAGTTGCTGGCCAGGTTCTCAACTCTTCAGGCATTTATACCATAGAAGACGGCACATCACCAAACGGGTGTCCTATTCAATATACCATCAACCTAACGGTTTCAAACCCAGGTGAAACTCCAATTATTGAATCAGCTTCAGGAAATACGCTTTGTGAAGATTCTGAAACAGTACTCACCACTCAACTCAGTACTCCTGTAATTTGGAAAAGAATATACGAAGGTGAATTTTACGATATGGGAACTTCAATTGAAATCACTACCAACTTGCCAGGACTTTACGAAGCAAAAATAGAGAATAACTTAGGGTGTGAAGCAGTTTCGGAGTTCTTTGATTTAAATATCATACAAACACCAACTATACAGACTTCTTCTGTTACTACAATCTGTATTGGAGAAACTATTGAACTTTCGGTCAACAATGCAGACACCCAAACATGGTCAACAGGCTCTAATTTAAGCAGCATAACTGTTGCCCCTAGTACTGATAAAGAGTATGCCGTTGAAGGCACATATAACAATGGCTGTACCTTTACAGATACGGTTTTCATTGAAGTGATTCCTGCATCACCTCCAGGAGAAGTAAGCAACATGACCCCCACTACGGGTTCTGTTAACATGACACAACCAATTAGCCTGTCTTGGTCTCCAAGTGCCAATAGTGTATACTATGACATCTATGTTTGGCCAACCCACGAAACAAAAAGCGAAACGCCTATAGTTTCTAACCTTCAAGAAATATCATATAACGTTAGAAACTTAATTCCTGCAACCGAATATTCGTGGCAGATAGTGGCAAAAAACACGTGTTTTGAAACCGCTGGCCCTATACAAACCTTTACACCATCAGGAACACCCGATTTAACTTTAGACAACGTTTCAATACCCACTGATGCTGTTGGAGGCGGTACGATAACAGTATCGTGGGAAGTAACAAATGTTGGTAACGGAAGTACAAATAACACTATATGGAAAGACCGATTATATCTTTCGCCCGACTTGGATTTACGTCGTGGTGACGATACGCTACTGGGAGAATTCACAAGTGTATCTTCTCTTAACCCTGGTGAATCATATACCAATGTTCAACAAGTAAACATCCCTTTGAACCATGTAGGCTCATATTACTTGTTCGTAATAACCGATAATGTTGATGGCTATTGTACTACAGAAAATGGAGAGTGTGTAAACGAAAGACGGTCTCATGGTGCCGACCTCATTGAGATAAACGAACAAAACAATCTGTTCTATCAAAAATTGTTTATTGAGATTCCGCCTGCACCAGATTTAAGCATGGTTAATGTTGGTGCGCCAACAAATGCTTTCTCTGGGGATAAAATAACAATTCAATATTCAGCTGAAAATATAGGCGAAAGAACAGCAATAGGCGGTTTTTGGTGGAAACCTCCATATATAGTATTTGATATAAATATCAGTTCTGGTGGCAATTCAGGCGGTTATGGAGGTAGCTCATCTATTTCGTTTTCTCCAATTCCACAAAATACAGATTACGATCCATGCATATTTGAACGCCATTGGAGAGATGCCATATATTTATCTAAATACCCTACATTTTCATTTGCGACAGCAAAGAAAATAAAAGATTACCGAGCTTCTTTAGGACAAAACGGTGGTGGTTGTGTCATCAATGACTATTTAGAAGTAAATGACACCTACAACTATTCTAAAGAAATTGAAATCCCAGAAAACATATTTGGTGAATATTACATATACGTAATCAGCAATTTTATGGGGATGTACGAGCCTATTTATTCCAATAATATTATTAGAAGTGAGCCTATCAACATTGTGCTTACGCCTCCTGCAGACTTAGCATTAATATCAATAAACACACCAATCGAGGCAACAGCAAATCAAGATTTAACCATATCGTGGACTGTGGCAAACCAAGGCATTAATCCGCCTATAAAAAATTCATGGGTAGACGAAGTGTTCATTTCAAAAGAACCTACATTCAATATAAATGAAGCGACCTCACTTGGCAATAATTCATTTTTTCAAAATGCAGAAGTTTTCATTTCAGGAAAGAGTATTACCGGTGATTTTGAAAACGGCATGTCATACACGGTCACAAAAGGTTTTAAACTTCCTGAAAAAACCGAAGGTGATTATTACGCTTACATAATTACCGACGTAAAAGATGATATATTTGAATTTGAAACGAGTGCCAACGACACTATTAGGAGTAACCTTATCAGCATTAATTTGGATAACCGGCCTGATTTAGTACCAGTTTCTATATCCTACCCAGAAACCATAACACGCACACTCCCTTTTAATTTAAAGTATCGGGTGAAAAATTTAGGCACTAAAGAATCTAGTTCTCGAAGCGATAGAATATTTTGGTCTGAAAATACCGAATGGAATCCTAGAAACGCAAAAGAGCTCAATACAAAAAACATATCTACAGCCATCAATGTAAATCAAACCATTGAGTATACCAGAACGTGTACTTTGCCCAGTACTGTTCCTGATAATATTTATTTTTTCATTTATGTAGATGCTTACGACAAGGTATTTGAGATAGACGAACTAAACAATAAAATGAGTAATGCTTCTATAAGTCTAAATTCGCCTATTATTATTAATCCACCAGAACCCGCCCCTATAGACTTAGATATTGCTCTTACCAATATTGATGCGCAGGGCACAGCCAATTCTGGAGAAGAAATCCCTATAAATTGGACGGTTGAAAACTTTGGAACTTCTGATGTCTTATCATCATTTGTTACTCGGGTTTATTTGAGTTTCGACACCCAATTGAGTGCAGACGATTTTTATCTAGGGCAACGATCTATCTCTAAATTAATTGGAGGTGGCAGTATTACACAAAATGCAACTTTTAAAATACCCAATGGCATTGAAGGTGATTTTAACATTATTCTTTGGGCAGATTTTGATAATAGGTATGAAGAAGATAAAGATAAAATCAACAATCAATTATACATACCTATTCAGCTCATATTACCCCCTCATGCCGATTTGGTTATTACCAATTTTAGCGCTCCTGAAACGTTAGTTAATGGGCAAAGTTTTACCATAAGCTATACGGTACAAAACCAAGGTCTTGGTGAAACAAAAAACGAGTGGTACGATAAATTCTACCTTAGTTCACTTCCAACGGCTACCTTACAAAACAACGGCATAGGAGGATCTTTAAAAGAAACTGTTCTAGCTCCCGGCGAATCTGCAACAACGGAAGTCAAGCTCAAAATCCCTGATCATGCATCTGGTAATTATTATCTGATAGGGGAAACAGATTCCTCAAACAAAATTTATGAAGGGTTTGAAAATGGTGAATCTAACAATGAAACCTCCCAGCTTGTTTTAATAGAAATTCAAGACCCTTCTGATCTTAAAATTAATTCTATAAACACAGATACACAAGCCACATTGGGCGATTCATTCGACTCTCAACTAGTTGTAAATAATATTGGCGATAATACGGCTGTTGGAAACCTAGCAAATGCTTTTTATTTATCTCCCCAAGCTGAGTACAATGGTGCGTTGGCATCTTTAATTGGATCAAATGATTTTTCAATCACTTTAGCACCAGGAGAAACTAGAATTTTCGACCTTACGGGAAATGTTAGAGGTTTATTTCCAGGCAATTATTATGGAATCGGACGAACTAATATTCAATCTTCTATAAACGAGAATGACTTTACCAATAATAGTTTGGCCACAAATGAAACCATAGCGCTTGACGTTAGAATTTTACCGTTAAGTACACCAACTACAAAAAATATAGAAAATCAGAATTGGTTGTATTATAAAATTTCGGTTGAAGAAGGTAAAGATTTGATTATTGATATAGAATCTACCCGAGACATAGGAAACAATAATGTTTATGTATCTCATGAAACCGTACCTACTCCAAATCTGTTTGAATTTCAAAGTATTTACAAAAACTCGACAGATCAGCGTGTTTTGGTGCCCAACACAAAAGCAGGTGACTATTATTTATTAATCAATACAGATTTGTCAGCCTTGCAAACTTTAACCATAAACGCTGAATTATTAGATTTCAGTTTACTTTCTGTTTCCCCAAATACAGTTGGAGATGGTAAGGTTAGTACTTCAATTACTGGTGCTGGTTTTAGACCAGATATGGTTGCTCGATTATTAAATAACGGTACAACGGTTAACACTGCTTTAAGTATAAACTTACAAAGTAGCATGGAAGCAGAAATATCATGGGATTTATCAGATGTTGCATTCAATACCTATGATTTAGAAATTGAAAACCCTGATGGTTCTTCCGTAATATTGAATCAATCAATAACAGTTGAAGAAAGCACTGGATACAGTAATTTAACATATGATATATTATCGCCAGATTTATTGCGAAGAGGACGAAGTGCCTTTTTTGAGTTCATTATTAGAAATGATAATAATGTCGACACGCCCGGAGTTTTAGCTGAAATAGCCATGCTAGACAATGTAGATATTTTAGATATCAGTGTCAGCGGAAAACTCAAAAAAAATTCTGTTACTGATGTTTACGGTAGACTTCAAGATATGCCAGACTACAAATCAAACGAAGGTTATCAACTTATTCCATTTACGGCTAGAGATTTTAAACCAGGTGAAGTTATGATGGCTAGTGTACACATTGCTAATTTTTCTGGCAACACCTTCCCTTTAAGGGCAAGGGTAATAGGTGGAAACGAAGAAACTATGGTTTTTAATGCACTAAAAAATATTGAATCCACTCGACAACTTGCTCTAGAAACACCAGGTTACCTTAGTGATAACAGAGAGTTAGTAGAAGACAAGACTGCTTTTTCTAAATTGATGCTCAAAAACTATGTAGAATATGGATTCTTAAAAGCCAGCGATACACTTCTTGTAGATTTTGAATGTGAAAACTGTCAAAACGAAATAGCGCTAAACCAAAACACTTATAACCCAGGCATTCAAGGCCCTGATATATTACGAGCTTCAAATGCAACGTTTAGCCCTGGAGCCAACTACAACTGGGAAATAAATAAATATAATGGCGAAGCTGGTGCCAATTTAGGTCATGATATCATGAACCTATCTGGTAAGCTTAATATAGAATCGACCCCTGAAAATCCTTTTACAATTAATATTAAAAGTTTAGACTACAGCAACTCCCCAACTTATTTAGCTGGTTGGTATCCTGCTGTTGACAAATGCTGGACGATTTTAAAAGCCTCCGATGGTATCGTAGGATTCGATGTCTCAAAATTTTTAATTAATACAGATGGCTTTACAGCCTATAACTACATCTATGGAGGAACTTTTTCAATTGAAAAAATCAACGATAATGAATTGGCTATTTGTTTTACAGCTTATAAACCTGGATTGGGTGAGGATGGTGTCCCTGGCGCTCCCGGTGGTATTGGTGAAGACGGTTCTCCTGGTGGACCAGGTGGCCCTGGCAATCAATACATAAGCTCAGGAAAAGGAGGTGTTGGTGGGCCAGGTGGCCCCGGATATGGTTCTATTTCTCCGGGTAATCAAGGTCCCGATGGACCAGATGGTTGTACTTATGGAATTGATTGTGAATGTCCTGAAAACGGAAGCTGCAACGAAATTTGTAATGGCATTGATGATAATGGCGACGGCATAATTCCTTTAGTTGAACAAGATTTGGATGGTGATGGATTTTCGAAATGCCAAGGCGACTGCAATGATTATGACAGTAGCATTTATCCAGGTGCAGTTGAAATTCCAGATGGAAAAGACAATAATTGTGATGGTGTAATTCCTTCAAATGAAATAGACAACGATAATGATGGTTTTGCTGAGTTTGAAGGTGACTGTAACGATTTAGACAGTAGTATCTACCCAGGTAAAAAAGAAATATGCCATGATGGAAAGGACAATGATTGTGATGGTATTATTGATGAAAATTGTGATACTTGTACAGCAACCGATGACAACGATAATGACGGCTACACTATATGCGAAGGGGATTGTAATGATAATAATAGCCTAATCCATCCAGGTGCTCCAGAATTATGCGATGGTATAGATAATAATTGTAATGGGCTAATTGATGAAGATTGTGATGATGATGAGCCTTATATTCCTCCTTACCCGAACTGTTTTGGTGAAAATTGCGATCCTAAACCAGTTGACTGCTCGAGTGGTAGTATTCTTGGTGCGCCTCCCGGTACACCTTGTCCAAAACCAGAACCAGAAAAAGATCCTGATTTTGATGATGACAATACTCCAAATGACCCGGACAATCCGAATGACCCGAACAACCCGAATGACCCCAATGACCCCAATGATCCAGATAGTCCACCCGGCCCAGGAGGAGATTGCTCTGCAACTGGTGGCGGTGGTGATGGTACTCCTAGTTGGTGCGATGTTGCTTTTGTTGCTTTAGATTGTGGTCTGTCTGCTGGAGGATGCCTATCAAGTTTGGTTTTTTGCGCTACTGGAGCGGGTTGTGTTATTCCTGTTATTGTCTGCAGTGCAGGAGGATTAAGTTGTGCATTTTCATTAAATAACTTAAACGATAAAAGTGAAGCTGCATCCACAGCTTCAGAGTTTGGTTGTATAGGTAATGCAGCTGCAGATGCTTTATCGGGAGGATCAGGTATTACAGGTTTAGCGCTTTGTTATGGCCAACAATATTTCTGCAAGCCAGTAGTAGGCTCATGTGACCCCAATGAAATTATTGGCCCAGAAGGCTTTGGACCAGAAAAATTCGTATCAAATAAAGAGACCTTAAATTACACAATTAACTTTGAAAACGACCCTGATTTTGCCACAGCCCCCGCTCAAAGAGTTGTAATAAGACAAGTGTTAGGCGATAATTTTAACCCTGCAAGTTTTAGGCTACAAGGCTTTGGCTTTGGAGATTATTCGTTCACCGTTCCGGAAGGGCTTTCAAGTTATAGTACTCGACTAAAACTTACTGATGAAATTGGTATGGATGTTAACGTTTCAATCGGTATAGATGTTGTAAATTCTGAATTATTCTGGAGTTTCCAATCCATAGATTCCGAAACAGGGTTACCGCCCTATGAAGCGTTAAAAGGTTTTTTACCTGTAAACGATGACAACGGTGCTGGAGAAGGTTTTGTCAACTATTCTATAAAAGCAAAAAGTACAACCATTACAGGTGATGAATTGAAAGCTTCTGCAAATATCTTTTTTGACATTAATGAACCAATAGCTACTAATGAGGCTGTTAATATTATTGATGCTGTGTCACCAGCTATTGATGCTATTACCGATAGCAATCTGGAGTTCGAAACTATTCAAAGTTTTGGTATAAATGCAACCGACGATATTGGAGGAAGTGGTATTAGAGGTTACGAAGTATATCTTTCAGAAAATGATGGTGAATTTAATTTAATCTCAGAAGTTCTTGGGATTGATGATAAATTTACATTCGAAGGAGAACCAAATACCTCATATTGCCTCGCTCCAGTAGTTATTGATAATGTTAATAACAAAAGTGAGATTCATTCAGAAAATACTATCTGTTATACCACGCCTGCGGAAGAAGATATCACAACAGAATACTTTAAACTAACAACAGAACAAGTTGGAAACGGTACTATTACAATGCTACCTAGAACCAGCTACTTTGAAAGTGGAACAAATGTTACCGTAAACGCTATAGCAGATGACGGATGGCAATTTGTACAATGGGAAAATGACCTATCGGGTTCTGTTGGTTCTGAATCTATAATTATGGATAGTGATAAAAGCATCAGAGCAGTGTTCGTTCAAGAAACTTATACGCTATCCATAAACACTCAAGGCAACGGAAGTGTTTCGGTAAACCCTGAAAGTGGGCCTTACCTATCGGGTACAGAAGTATCTTTCGCTGCATCCTCAGAAAATGGATGGACATTCGATAGGTGGGAAGGCGATTTGAACAGCTTCAACACCAATGACAATATCATAATGGATTCTAATAAAACTATAACGGCTATATTTGTTGAAGGGTTGGTTGTTAGGGCCCAAGCTTTTGACGCTACTTGCACCGAATCCTTCAACGGGAATATAGACATTGAAGTCATTGGAGGCACACCACCTTACACTTTTGACTGGGATAATGATGGCACCGGTGCTGCAGATTTAGACCCAGACCCAGAGGATTTAGCAAACATCAAAAGTGGAACGTACAGTGTTTTGGTTACCGATGTAAACGGAATCACAGCTACTAAAACTGTTACTGTTGGTATAAATGATGTCGTTTACCCTGAAATAAGTAATATCGATGACCAAATTGAATCCTTAAACAATAATTGTACAATAATCGTAAAAGATTATAGCTCTATTGCTGGAATTAGCGATAACTGCAATGGTACATTGCAAATCAATCAATATCCAGAAATAGGAGCAGAGATTACTCAAACTACAAATGCTATTTTAACAGTAACCGATGCTTCTGGGAATAAGTCTTCAGTATCCTTTAAAATTATACCAGAAGATACCGAAGCACCTGTTATAACGCCAATTAACAATCAACTTTTGGATAGAAATGAAAATTGTACAGTTTACTTGCCGGACTATTCGTCCATCGTGGAAACGACCGACAACTGTACTAGCAATATCAATATTACACAAGTTCCTGCTGCCACAACTGTAATTTCAGAAAATACTCAGGTAACCATAATAGCTAGCGATAGTCAAGGTAATGAATCAACTGAAACATTTACTCTTGAGATAAAAGGAGATTTACAGGTATACTATTATGATGGCGATGGCGATG
This sequence comes from Flavobacteriaceae bacterium GSB9, assembly GCA_022749295.1. NCBI lineage: Bacteria > Pseudomonadati > Bacteroidota > Flavobacteriia > Flavobacteriales > Flavobacteriaceae > Flavobacteriaceae bacterium GSB9. The sequence continues at coordinate 3,344,873 of CP062007.1, read as the reverse complement.
GTTTTGGCGTTGATAATGTATTGACGAATAAAACGGTATGCCAACTACCTGGCGACAATTATAGTACAATGGCTGGTGATTGTGATGACAACGATCCTTCAAACAATCCAAATACAAATGAAGAAGACTGCAGTACTTTAAGCATTGAAAATGAACAAAAGTTCAACTTTAAGCTATATCCTAATCCTGCAAAGGAAAAGTTAACTATAGAGTTTTTAAACGCCATTGGAGATAAAACTGAATTTACAGTATTTGATTCTTTAGGTCGAGAAATTATTTCTAAAATGGCAAGTAATAAATCAAAAGTTACATTAGACCTTAATGAGAATTACCAAGATGGTGTGTATCTCATTAAAGTGAGCAACGAAGGAAAAACCGAAACTAAACGATTTGTTGTTTTGAGATAAAACAGGAATCAATAAATTTTAAGGCGGGCTTAGAGAAAGGCTCGCCTTAATTTTTTAATACCTCTAAAACCAAACGCAACTCACCATAACTAAATTTATCATCTAATTGATGCTTTAAGTCTGATAAGTCTTCAAAATTGTACTTCTGAATGATGCTTTTCAATTCTTCGAAATGTTCAGCAAAAATAAAATCGGTTACTTTTATTTGACCAGAAGCAACAAAACTGGCCAAATACGCGAATATTATATTTTTGTTGGGTTCACATTCATTGGCAATTTCTTGGATGAATCTTCCAGATTTAAACTTTTGCAATGATTGCTTTTCGGTATCTCCTTTTTCTTTTTTGGTTGGGGAGCATCAAAAATTTCTTGTCCTTTTGATGTTTCAATATTTTTTAATCAAAATAGGCCCTTATAACTTCTAAAATTTTAGAAACATAGTTCTTTACATGAGTTTTTCCCTTTCCGTTCACCTCCAAAAGTTCTATTTTATTATATGGTAAAGTTTCAAACATTTCATTTGAGACCTTTTGTAATAAATAAACTTGTACTTATTACCCGTTTTAAGCTAGTTTTTAATCATTAAATTTATTCAATCAAATAGATTGGATAAAAATCACTATAAAAACTCAAGCTACTTTTTCAAGTACTAACCCAGTTGCAGTTAAACCAGGTCCGAATGCTAGCGCAATGATTTTAGTGTTGGGCTTAATATTAGGATCCTTTACAATTTCACTAAAAATATGAGGAACTGTTGCTGAAGACATGTTTCCATTATTTTTTAGAACCTCATAGGACCAATGCGCCTGTTTTTTATCTATTCCTAGCTCGTTCACAATGTGATCAACAATTTTTGGTCCACCAGGATGTATGGCATAATATATCGAATCTTTTTGCTCCTTAAAGTTTAAATCAATTTTATTACACATATCCGTAACGAACTTCTCTATATTTTTTTTTATAAAAATAGGTACACGTTTAGAAAGCGTCATTAAAAAATTATACTCTCCCAAATTCCAAGTCATATCCTCCAAAGAATCAGGTATAATTACTTCATGAGAAGCCAGTATTTTTAATCCAACTTTATTCTTAATAGAATCATCATCGAAAAAACTTGCTTCATCATATAGCGAATAACCAATAAATCCATCTGCAAACAATGAACAAATCACTGTATTAGCGGGCGAGAATTCCGTTAAATTTAAATGAGTTGACAATAATTCTGTATGCACAATATCAACCCTTCCCTTTTTTTCACTGTAACTTAATAATCCTGAACCTGTCCGTATAGCAGGAAAGGCTCCATAACACCCCATATGATAAGAATGAGTAACGCTTACATCGTCCCAATTACGCTCTATAACGGCTTCTTGCGCTAAACTTGGAGCAGAATAACCAGAACATGTTACATGTATAATACTTTCAGGCTTATTGGGTGAATATTCATAAAATTTATCAAAAACACATTTTACTTTATTCTTAAACCAATCCATACGAGCCCCTATCTTCGGACCATAATGGCTTCCTTGTAAATCTTCAAAACCAACAGGAAAAATATAATCCCAAGGCTCTGTATACTCCATTTCATTTACAATAAATGACTCTATCTCATCGAAAAGTAATACTTGTCTTTTTGCTATATTATTCGATGAAACGGCATATTTATCAACATGTTCGGATACTTCTTCAAAAAATATAGGTTCTTTTTCATCTATGTTTCCTTCTGCAACTAAAACAGGATGATTTTGATAATGATAGTACAAAAATTTTGTATACTGATTCAACTTGTCTTGACTAATTAACTTTCCAGCCAAAATAGGATGAAAGTTAGATATAATTATATTTTTCATATCAATTATAATTTAGTATTAATAATAGGTTAAGTAATAATGGTTGGTATGATATCCATCATATATTTAATATCTGGTTTTTAAAATATTGACTCCTTGTAAACGTAGTATGCTAAATTCAGTCTAAATATAGAGATAAAATGATTTTAAACGAATAAAATAACGTTTAATCGATGAAATACATAAAAACAACTAGATTTTGTATGAATTAAAATACAAATATTAACACCAGAAGGAAAGACTTAAAAGGTTGATAGCAAATATTATAAGTGTATTTTACAGCATTTTCTAACCTATCGTTATCTAGATTGAATATAGAATGGGACATCCTTTAAATATAGAAATGTATTGTTTAAATTACTTATTTGGGTAAAATATAGTTTTTCATTGATTAAATAACTTAAAGTTCCCTTCTTTCCGTGAAGGGTTCCCAAAAAAGCAAAGACCTACTCTCCAACGGATGCAATACCATCGGTGCTAACGGGCTTAACTTCTCTGTTCGAAATGGCAAGAGTTGAGCCCCGTTACTATAAAAACTATAACTTTAAACTATTTACTACTCATTCGAGAACCTCCAGTTGCTCAGGTTTTGCAAACATTTTTCCAGTTAAACTAAATACACATTAAACCCCGTGTCTTAATCCTTCAAATACTCTAACACCAAACGCAGCTCACCATAAGAATACTTATCACCCAGTTGATGCTTCAAATCGGATAAATTTTCGAAGGATATTTGGGGAATGGCAGTTTTCAACTCATCGTAATGTTCTGCAGACATCAAATCAGTTACTTTTATTTCTCCAGCATGAACAAAACTGGCCAAATGCCCGAAAATTGTATTTTCGTTAAGCTCACGTTCATCTGCAATATCTTGGATAGATTTACCAGACTTAAACATCCGTAATGATTCCTTTTTAGTATCACCTTTTTTTCTTTTGGTTTTAGGAACTTTAAAAAGTTCTATTTCACCCGACACTTCAATATTATGTTCCTCACAATAGCCCCGAATAACCTCTAAAATATTAGAACCATACTTCTTAACACGCGTTTTACCCATACCGTTAACCTCTAAAAGTTCATTCTTATTGGTTGGTAAGGTTTCACACATTTCATAAAGCGCCTTTTGTGTAAATATTTGATAATGTATTAAGTCTTTTTCCTGAGCTAAATCATTTCTAAGCGTGCGTAACCTTTCAAAAAGCTCAATATTACTTGTGCCTTCCACAATGGTTTTACGTTTCTTTTTAGGTTTTTCTTTTTCTGTAAATACAGCCTTCGCACGTAATTCCAAAAAACTGTTAACATGAAAACCATCAACAATTTCTTTAAAATATAGCTGCTTTGTTGCCAATAGCGCTTCAAAGGCATCAAGGTGTTTGGTAATCTCGCTTCCAATAGCCTGATTATCTGTTGTAAACCCGAAGCTTTGTAAAGGTGCTGCAACATGTTTTACGATTTCTGTTTTAAAATAAGTAACGGCTTTATTAAACCGGTCTTGAATAGTTTTACTTTGTTCCGGCAATACCGGGTCATTTTCAGAAAGTTCTTTTAACTGATTTTTAAACCCATTACTAACCTTTAAAAAATGGGCAATTGTACTTTTTAACTTTTCAAAAGTATCACCAATAGGTCCCTCAACTACAGTTCTATTTTTATAATAGACATCTAAAATTCGATTGACTGGATGCAAGAACGCATAAAAATTAAATAGCTCTTCAATCAATTCTAACTGAAACGCTTTTTGAGATTGTGTTAAAACTTTTTCATCTGGAGCATTTTTTTCAGCATCTTCATTGAAGGCATTTACTTGATTGTCGCTAATAATCTGGCTCGGGTGCACTTTACTTTTTAACACCAAACCTTCTAATGATTTACAGCGACTCAGTGCCACATAAGTTTGCCCGTGTGCAAATGCGCCTTGAGCGTCAATTATGGCTCTTTCAAAAGTCAACCCTTGGCTTTTATGAATAGTTATAGACCAAGCTAAACGGAGTGGCATCTGGGAATATGAGCCAATTTTTTCTTCTGAAATAGCTTTGGTTTCAGAATTAATAGAATAATTAATATTTTCCCAAGTTTCAGGAGTAACAATGATATTAAACTCATCTTCAGGACAATGTACTACAACTTCATCGGTATCTAAATGGATAACTTTTCCTATTTTTCCATTGAAGTATCGCTGTTCTCCACTGCTATCGTTTTTAACAAACATCACTTGAGCTCCAACCTTTAATTCTAAATTTTCATTATTCGGATAAGCATACTCAGGAAATTTCCCTTCAATCTCAGCTTTATAGGTCAGTGATTTGCTTTTTAATTTATCTAATTCCACCCTGTTGGTCGCTTCAGCTTTATTATTGTGTGTCGTTAGTGAAATATAACCTTCATCTGCCTTGGGTTGAAAATCTTGAATAAATCGTTTGTTGAGTTCTTCTGCTGCCGATTCACTAAGTGTATTATTCCGTATTTGATTAAGAATCTCTATAAACTTTGGGTTTTCTTGTCTGTAAATGTGTTTTAATTCTATGGTAATCGCCCGGCTTTGTTGAAATGCTATACTGCTAAAGAAAAACCCGTTCTTATAAATATGTTTAAGCAAATCCCATTCCTGTTCTT